>JBBIII010000004.1:0-100445 GCA_037446575.1 Ignavibacteriales bacterium | reverse complement strand
TCGATGATGCATGAAGACACAAAACCATATTTGATGAAACAGCAGGAGTTGATGCTATTAATGAAACAGCTTGAAGCGTTGAAGGGATAAGAGATATGAAAGATTAGAATGATTAAGAAGATTAAAAGATCGGAATGATTGGGGAGATTAGAAAAATTGTTTAAATTGGAGTTATTAAAAATCATCAAATTGAAAATCACAAATCGGACTTTAAATAATGCCCCGTAAAACACCGTTAATGATTCATATTATCCCCGGTAAATGCGATTACTGCGGTTGCTGTGTTGGTGTGTGCCCCGAAGATGCTATAGAACTATTAGAATCTCGCATCTCAATAATAGATGAACGATGCACGAATTGCTGTAAATGTGTTTGGGCTTGCCCGTGGGAAGTGATTGAGTTTCATCGAGAAGGCGTAGAGGATTTACCAAAGAGCCAACCATTGTTTTTAAATGAGTCGTTAAGTAGTTGAGTCAATGAGTCGTTGAGTAAATTAATAATGTAGATGCACTAAATACTGATAACTGATAACTAAAAAAATGTTAAAACAAAATTATGATATTATTGTAGTCGGCGCGGGACCTGCTGGTTCAACCTTTGCCCGTTTTGCCGCGCAAGGTGGAGCATCTGTATTAATATTGGAGAAAGATCGCGATGTCGGTTATCCTGTAAGATGCGGAGAAGCTGTAAGTCATGAAGGAGTTAGTCAATTTATTCAACCCGATCCCAAATGGATAGCCGCGACTGTAAAACGATTTCGTTTAGTTGCTCCGAATGGAAAGGAAGTCAAACCAAAACTTGATGGCACCGGATATGTGCTTGAGCGAAGAATTTTTGATTATGAGCTTGCAAAACTCGCCGCAAACGAGGGGGCTGAAGTCATCACCAAAGCTTATGTCTATGATTTAATAAAAGATGATAACGGGAATGCAATTGGCGTTAAAGCGTTAATAAAAGATAAGCAAGTTGAAATCCATTCACGCATTGTTATTGGCGCTGATGGCGTAGAATCGCGTGTAGGCAAATGGGCTGGAATTGATACAACTTGTTCAATACACGATATGGAAAGCTGTGCGCAAATGACGGTTGCTGGAATTGAGATCGAGCAAGAGTGTCTCGATTTTTATTTTGGCGATTCAGTAGCGCCCGGCGGTTATATCTGGGTTTTCCCGAAAAGTAAAAATTCTGCTAATGTCGGAATTGGAATAAATGTTGATGAAGCAAAAAAGAAATCCGCAATAAAATATCTTCAAGAATTTATGGAGCGTAAATATCCGAATGCGGCAGTGTTAACACACATTGCCGGCGGCGTCCCCTGCGCAAAAACTTGTGATACACTGGTGAAAAATAATATAATGTTAGTCGGTGATGCGGCACATCAAGTTAATCCGGTTTCGGGTGGCGGTATTATTAGCGGAATGATTGGCGGTATGATTGCCGGTCAGGTTGCCGCAGACGTTTTAAAGAAAAACGATTTATCGAAATTAACGGAATACGAAAAGCTGTGGCACAAACGGCTCGGCTGGAGACATGAGGTTTTCTATAATATCAAAGAAGCTATCTCAAATTTTTCAGATGAAACATTGAACAATATAGCAGAGAGCGCTCTTAAATTGCCGGAAGAAAAGCAAACTCTCGGCGCAATTTTTCGAACTGCGTTATGGAACCAACCCTCAATGTTAATTGAGGTTGCAAAAGTGTTTGTAACTTAATTTTTTTTGTGTTGTTCAGTTGTTTCCATTCAATGGCTTCAACTTATAAAGAAGGACAGCCATAAAGGGTTTAATATCGAGGTTTTAGGAACTTTGGCTTTGGCATTGTTCATTTTATTTAACTCGACAATTATAAATTTTTTTCTTCCATTGATCAATTACTCTATTTTTTTTGTGAGTTTTTCAGATACTCTCTCGGCGCAATTCTCGCGTTTTTTTCCCGCTCTTATTATAGGATTTTATATAGACAATTATTACAGAAATAAGAATTAATTCCTTTTAAATATAATATTATTTGACGCGCCGTTTAACAAATAGGAAAATTAATTTTTGAACATTTCCTCAAAAAAAATATTCACAGAAATATAACAATACAATAGAATTTAGTTAAATGGATTTTCATTTGGATTTTTTAATTAGAAATAGAAATCAATCACATATTGAACGACGCTGTATTGACTTAGAAATTTCTTGCAGTTCATTTGTCTGCCTTTTAGCTTCGTCCACAAAATTATTTCAGACTTCGGCATGTTCTTACGAAGAGTACGCCATTCGAAATTGTATCTCTTTTATATTGAAAGATTCTGTCATAGTATTTCTAACCTCGTTAAGTTCCCCTTTTCAAAAAGTGGGAAGAGCGAAGCACAGGGGGTTCAGCTTGCGGGGGAGGTCTGTTTTTTTATTTACAATTGGATGAATATTAAATTTATTAATTCAAAATTTTCTGGTACGCCACCATATCCAACCAGCGTTTGAATTTTCTTCCGACTTCTTTGTAGTGCGCGCATTTTACATAGCCATTCTTCTCGAATAGTTTTATGCTTCTGTCATTCTCTCCGCAAATCGTGGCAGTCAGGACATGAAATCCTTCTCGCCGGGCGTATTGCTCGATATGTTGCAATGCTAAGCTACCCAGTCCTTTTCCGATACATTCTGTTTTCAGATATACAGAAACTTCAGCCGTTCCATCATAAGCTTCTCTTTTTTTATGCTGAGAAAGCAATACATAACCGCAAAATTTTCCTCGATCATAAATTACGAATGACTTATATTTTTTCTGCGGCGGAAAAATAATTTCTTTTAAATGTTCAAGGGTCAATGGCTTTGTATGAAACGTGCAGATTGTATTCAAAACGTAATGATTATAAAGCTCTAAAATATCCGATAAATTTTCTTCGCGAGCTTCTTGTATAAAATAATTGCCCATATTAGTTTTCCGTAATTATTTCTAATCATTTATAAGATATTGCATCTTTACCAAATATGCAGGATAATTTAATAATTCAATTCAAAAAATAGATGGAGTAGAAATGAAACTACAACACGTCATAGAATCCCAACAATTCACGCTTCCAATGTTACACGATCTATTTGAACTTGCAGATCAGATGGAACGAATTGTAGCGCGTGGAGGCACTTTAGATTATCAGAAGAAGATTATGGCTTCGTTATTTTACGAGCCATCTACACGAACCCGATTTTCCTTCGAATCCGCAATGATACGGCTTGGCGGCAGAGTAATGTCAACCGAACGGGCGCAAGATTTTTCCTCTGTATCCTACGGCGAATCGCTCGATGATACGATACGTGTTGTCGGTAATTATGCAGATGTTATTGTTCTGCGCCACAATCAGGTTGGCGGAGCAAAACGAGCCGCAGAAATTTCTTCTGTGCCTATCATCAACGCCGGAGATGGAAAAGGTGGACAACATCCAACACAAGCTTTGCTCGATCTTTATACTATATATAAAGAGATTAAAACTATTGACGGTGTAAAAGTTGCTATGGTCGGAAATTTGTTGGATGGCAGAACTGTTCGTTCGCTTGCTTACTTGTTAGGAAAGTTCGAACGAGTAAAAATATACTTCGTTGCGCCGCCAACACTTCAAATGAAGCAGGATATTTTGGATTATTTAACTCGGCACGAAGTATGGTACACGCTCGAAAGCGACATAATAAAAATTCTGCATGAAGTTGATGTTGTGTATATGACGCGAATTGAAGAAGAAAAACTTCCCGCCGCCGCAATCGAAAAACCTTTTAAGCGGTACTTTTTAGATGAAGAAATGATGAAGCATATGCAACCCGGCGCAATTCTAATGCATCCGTTGCCACGTCTGAATGAGATTTCTTCAGCTGTAGATAAAGATCCCCGTTCGGCTTACTTCCGGCAAACCAAAAACGGCGTGTATGTAAGAATGGCTTTGTTAGCGTCAGTGTTGGATTAAGTTCAAATAGAATATCTTTGAAACCTTTTCAAGGTTTCTCAGTCAAAGCAACGATACATTGAAAAGGTGGCGGAGTTGGATTGATAAACAAACTGTATGCGAAGTAATAAAGGAGGCAACGAATGAAAAATAATTCAATTATTCCGATAGAGCGAATTGAACGTACTATACTTCTAATTCGAGGTAAAAAAGTTATTCTCGATAAAGATCTAGCTGAACTATATGGAGTTGAGACATTTAACTTAAACAAAGCAGTAAAGAGGAACATTGATCGTTTTCCCGAAGATTTTATGTTTCAACTTACTCAGGAGGAATTTAGAAACTTGAAATTCCATTTTGGAATATCAAGTTGGGGCGGCACACGTAGGATTCCTTTTGTCTTTACTGAATTAGGCGTTGCGATGCTCTCTAGTGTATTAAACAGCAAACTTGCAATTAAAGTGAACATACAGATTATGCGTGCATTTGTGGCGCTTCGTGAACTCCTTGCAACAAATAAAGACCTCGAACGCAAATTAGAAGAATTGGAAAAGAAATACGATCAACAATTCAAGGCAGTATTTGAAGCAATTAAACAATTAATTTCATCTACTGAAAAAGAAGCCGCAAAACCAAAGCAACCAATAGGTTTTAAAATTTCTGACAATAAATCCGTTTATTCTTTCAATAAGAAAAAAACATGATTTTGGAACCTTTATGGGGGCGAATTAATTTATACAAAGAATTAATGAAGGAGGCAACGAATCAAAAATAATTCAATTATTCCGAAAGAGCGAATTGAACAAACAATATTGCTAATACGTGGACAGAAGGTTATGCTTGATGCTGACCTTGCATCACTATTTGGCGTTACTACCAGACGTTTAAAAGAACAGGTTAGGCGTAATATTGATAGATTCCCTTCAGATTTTATGTTTCAATTGACTTTGAAGGAAAAATCTGAGGTGGTCGCAATTTGCGACCACCTCTTAAAACTAAAATTTTCCCCCTATTTGCCGTATGCATTTACAGAACACGGCGCGCTTATGCTTGCCAATGTTCTTAATTCAAAAAAAGCAGTTCAGGTGAGTATTCAAATTATTCGCACGTTCATCCGACTTAGAAGACTTCTCTCTACACATAAAGAACTCGCCGAAAAGTTAGAAGAGATGGAAAAGAAATACGATCAACAATTCAAGGTAGTATTTGAAGCAATTAAACAATTAATTTCATCTGCTGAAAAAGAAGCCGCAAAACCAAAGCAACCAATAGGTTTTAAAATTTCTGACAATAAATCCGTTTATTCTTTCAATAAGAAAAAAACATGATTTTTTTATGTGGACTTTATTGTGAAGTTAGCGGCTGAATTTTTCATTCTTATTTGTACTATCCTATCTAAGAAACTAACTCTACATATATGCTTTTGTAATTTTAGCAAAGTAGCTTAACTCACACATTCACATGTTCAACAACTTGCAGACTCAACTACTTCTTTAAAATTTCAATCATCTGCTCATGTATCAAACCATTAGTTGCAAGCATTTGCTTGTTGTACACTGTTGAAGGCAACCCGAGATAATCTGTCCATTTACCGCCCGCTTCTGTAACAAGCAGAACTCCCGCCGCCATATCCCATGGATTTAAAAAACCTTCATAAAACCCGTCAAAACGACCACATGCAACATAGGCTAAATCAATAGCTGCCGAGCCGAGGCGTCTTACTGCTTGTGAGGCAACCAAAAAGTTTCTAAAATGCACTAACTCATCATCCGGATTTTGATTAACTGTATAAGGAAACCCTGTAACAATTAAGCTTTCTATTAATTTTGACTGTTTAGATACTTTGATTTGTTTTTTGTTTAATTGCGCCCCTTTCCCCTTTTCGGCTGTGAACAATTCATCTCGGCTTGGGTCGTAAACAATTCCAAGAATTATTTCATTCTTATATTCTAATCCGATTGTAACGCTATAAAGAGGAAGTCCGTGGGCGTAGTTCGTCGTTCCATCGAGCGGATCAATTATCCAACGAAATTCAGAAGTTACTTTTGCTTCGCCGGATTCTTCTCCTAAAAAATCGTGATACGGAAATTTCTTTTTTAGTCGTTTAATAATTATTTCTTCTGACTTTTTATCGATCTCGGTAACGAGATTTGTCTCTTGTCCTTCTTTACGTTCGATACGATTAATTTTTCCAATATTTGATTTTAAATATTTTCCAGCTTCCAAAGCGGCATCTATAGCAATTTCTAACATAAAAATTTTTCCTTTCTGTAGTTAAGATAAGAAAAAAAGAAATCATCCGCTTTTTGACATCTAATCTTGCTTTTCGCACATCTTCACATTAAGTTATTAGCGTGATATCACACTCCTTGAACTTAAGCTCGGGGTTGCATTTTGTTTAATGTAAAAATACGAGAATAACTTTGACGTTTTTAAATCCATATATATTATTCGGACTGGTTGCGGCGGGAATCCCAATTTTACTGCACATCTTTAATTTGCGCAAATTAAAGACTGTCGAATTCAGCACAATAACATTTCTGAAAGAATTGCAAAAAACTAGAATTCGCCGGTTGAAGCTTAAGCAAATGCTTCTTTTATTTCTCCGAATCTTATTGATAGTTCTAATCGTTTTGGCTTTTGCGCGTCCAACATTAAAAGGTTCGCTTACAGGTGGTTTAGCGGAACAAGCAAAAACAACCGCATTAATATTATTAGATGACTCGCAAAGTATGACTGCGATTGACGAACAAGGAGAGTTATTGCATCAAGCAAAAAGATTTGCAATCAATATTATTGACATGTTGAAAGAGGGAGATGAAGTAATTCTCATAAAATTATCAGATATTGAAGGCGAAAACTTGCCGGAAGGAATAAGAAACTTCAACGCTATCAGAAAATCTATTAATGAAATAAAACCCTCATTCGCACATCGAAAAATTGAAGACGGACTGAGATATTGCGCAAAATCTCTTAACGCATCTACAAATTTCAATAAAGAATTATTTATTATTTCCGATTTTCAATCCGGCTCAAGTGAATTAATAAATAAAACGCCTAAATCCATCGAACAGTTATTCAGTGCATCAACGCAGGTATTTTTAATTCCACTAGGAAAACGTGAACAGCAGAATATTTCTGTTGAATCCGTTTCGATACAAAACGCGATATTTACGGTCAATAGACCTTTTAATGTAATCGCTAAAATTACTAATCACGGAACAAAGAACGTTCAAAATCATGTTGTAAGCATTTTTCAAGATGGAATTAGAACCGCACAGAAAGGAATTGATATACACGCTGGTCAAACAGTAGAGGTGAATTTTTCACTAACATCGAAGAAGACGGGTTTTATTGAAGGAATGATAGAATTAGAAAACGATGATCTTGAATTCGACAACAGGCGCTACTTTTCTTTAAAAATTCCTGAAATTCTACGGGTTATTCTTGTCGGCACAAAAGCTGACCTCTCATATCTTCGCATTGCGCTTACATCTCGCATTACCGATACTAATACAGTAATTCAATTAACAGAGACAAACTGGGAACGATTTTCAACCTCTCATTTAACAAATGCAGATGTTGTAATTCTATGTAATATTTCAAAATTAATGAACCACCAAATCTTTGCGTTAAAAAATTTCATACAACTTGGAAAAGGAATTTTAGTGTTTCCAGGCAATAATACAACCGTAACTGAGTTTAACGACTCTTTTGCTTCGCCTCTTGGCTCATCAAAGATTGTACAAACCGGTAACCGCGTCAATCAATCCGATAAATCGTTTATAGAATTTGACAAAGTAGATTTGCGCCATCCATTGTTTGCAGGCATGTTTGAGGAGGGCAATTTAAACCGAGCCAAACCGGTATTATCAGAAAAGAGAGCGCGCGTTTTAGAGACACCCCGAATAAATTCTGCAATCGGCTTACTTCCAACGCCTAATTCAAAAAGCATAATTACTTTATCAAACGGTTATCCATTTTTATTAGAAGATAAAATCGGTAATGGACGAATTTTAATAATAAGCGTATCGCCAAACACAGAATGGTCTGATTTGCCATTGAAAGGATTATTCGTGCCGCTTATGCATCGTTCAATAGCTTATCTTGCGCAAGAACCAAGTATTGTAAATACATTCACTATATTAGAAGAAAAAAAAGGGCGCATAAGAATTGCAAGTGTTTCTAAAATCAGGGTAACTAAGCCGGATGGCACCGAAATTTTATTAAACACACAACAGTTTGCGTCCGAACGAATTACTCGTTTTAACCAAACCGATATCCCCGGTGTTTATAAATTAATTGTAAATAACCAGATTTTTGAAAAATTTTCTGTTAATATTGATGCTAACGAATCTAAAATCGACAAACTTGACAAAGACAAGCAAATAGAAATACTGAGCCAATTTGGAGTAATGGAAAAAACAATACACTACATTACCCAGCCGCAAGACATCCAACGAGTTGTTACAGAATCACGAGTTGGGGCTGAGTTATGGAAACATTTTTTAATAGCATCGCTATGCGTAGCTTTAATTGAAATGTTGGTTGCACGAGACTCAAAAAAATCACTTATAAATCAAAAAATTTAAATAAAAAATTTGGAATGATAGAATTAGCTTATACTGGAAAAGAAAAATGTATTTTGGTTGGAGTTATTACTCGCTTCAATTCAAAATCCGAAGTAGATGAATCGTTAGAAGAGCTTTCACTGCTTGCCGATACTGCTGGTGCGGAAGTTATATATAAAATAACGCAGGAACGCGTAAAACCAGAACCATCCACATTTATTGGGAAAGGTAAAGTTGTAGAATTAAGCAGGAAAGTTAAAGAAGAAAAAATTCCATTGGTAATTTTCGATGACGACTTATCTCCAGCGCAAGTGCGCAACCTTGAACGCTTGCTCGAATGCAAAGTGTTAGATAGAAGCGCGTTAATACTTGATATTTTTGCATCGCGCGCTAAAACGAGCGAAGCAAAGACACAAGTCGAGTTAGCACAGCTAGAATATTTACTTCCTCGGCTTACTCGTCAATGGACACATTTATCGAAACAATTTGGCGGAATAGGAACGAAGGGACCCGGTGAAACTCAAATTGAAACCGACCGCAGACTTATTCGTACGCGTATCAGCGCATTAAAAGAAAGACTCGAAAGAATAACACAACAACGAATTACTCAACGGAAAGGGCGCACAAAGCATACGCGAGCGGCTCTTGTTGGTTATACAAATGTGGGTAAATCTACACTACTTAATTTAATGTCTGGCTCCGATGTATTTGTTGAGAACCGTCTTTTCGCTACGCTTGACCCTACAACTCGGCTTGTTCCATTAAATACTTCTGTGTCAATTCTTATGACCGATACAGTTGGATTCATAAAAAAATTGCCTCATCATTTGGTCGCATCATTCAAAAGCACGTTAGAAGAAGTTACAGAAGCGGATATCTTGTTACATTTAGTCGATATTGCAAATCCATATTTTGAAGATCAGATTAATGTTGTACAAGAAACGCTGGAAGATTTAGGCGCTGGCGATACACCCACGATTATGGTTTTCAATAAGATAGATATTTTGAAAGATCGAAGTATTCTTGGAACAATGTCCGAGAAATATTCTAACCATGCTTTCATATCTGCAGTGCGTGGAATAAACATACTCGGATTAAAAGAAGAAGTACTAAGGTTATTGAAAAAAGAATTTACAATCGAGAATATTAAAATACCAAACTCGCGCCAACGTCTTATAGCGCAGTTGCATGCGATAGGGGAAGTGCTCGAAAAAGAGTATACTGATGAACAAGTAATTATTAAAATCCGAGTTCACAAGAGAGATAGGGAAAAATTTTTACAAATGGTTAAATGATTTCTCTGATTTCACAGATTTTGCACAGATTGCAGATTATACAGATAATTTTTCCTAAGATATTTAATTTATTTCGGGTTAAAGACAATGCAGGTCATTTTAAATCTTTTGAAAAGATTTTACGTTTAATATATACACTTTCTGCAAAATTGATAAGTAGACCTACTTCTATCCCAGACGCTTTTAGGTAACTTAAAAGCTGATTTTCATGTGAACGCTCAATTGTTCTATTTGCTTTAAGTTCAACGAGAACACTTTCTTCGATTAAAAGATCAGCAATAAAATCTCCGACAGGTTTCCCTCCATACATTACTGATAAAGATTTTTGTTGCTCTACTTTTATGCCCAAAGTACGTAACTCTTCAACAAGAGCATTTTCATAAACTTTTTCATGGAATCCCTTTCCTATTCTATTATGTACTTTAAATGCGCCACCAATAATCTTCTCTGTTAATTCCTTCAACGGATATTTTGTTTCTGAATTATCCATAGCTATCCACCCTCCTATTATTTCTGTTTTATCTGCGAAATTTGTTATCTGTGAAAAATCAGTGAAATCTATGAAATCACTCTGTCGTCATTCTGGCGTCTTAATTACTGTTTTACCCTTGAAAATGTTTTTCACTTCTTCAGCATCTGATTTTGAGCCAACAATTGAACCCCAATGCATCGGGATAAGGATCTTTGGTTGGAAAATGTTCGCAGCATTTGCCATTTCTTTGGCTGTCATTGTATAAGTGCCACCACAGGGCATAAGAGCAATATCAGTCTGTATTGTGCGCATTTCAGGAATAAAATCTGTATCGCCAGCATGGTAAATTTTCTGGCCGTTAGAAAGCGTTATTATATAACCTACCCATTTGTTTTCTTTTTGATGATACTTTTTATCAAGATTGTAGGCGGGGACAGTCTGCACTTTTAATTTACCGACAGAATAATTTTTTTCTGGTTCTACAGAGATAGTTTCTTTGCCAATCTTCGATGCCACATCTGAAGGAGCTATAATGATTGTTTTTTCTTTTTTGATTAACCCGATATCTTGCGCCGAATAATGATCGAAGTGAGCATGAGTAACAAATATGTAATCGGCTTTGGGGAGATTTTCAGGCAATTTGAAAGGGTCAATGTATAATTGTAATGAGCCATCTTCGATACGAAAGGCAGATTGACCAAACCAATGTATGTGGTTAGTATCCATATTCCCTCCTATTACCAAAAAGCCAATAATTATTAACAACAACTTAAGCAAAATTAGCCCTTTACTTTTTTTGATTGTGCTTTAGCTTTTGCATATCCCGGTTTTAAAACATTATAAATTAAAGCAATTCGTTGTTTGTATGGAAGAAATGCGCTCTTCATCGCATTTATTGTGAGTTTTTCCAGATCTTCTAATTTTAGATTGAATACTTCTGCAGCAGTACATAATTCGTCCGTCAAAGTAATATTACTCATTAACCGATCATCTGTGTTAAGCGTGCATCGGAATTTATATCGATATAAAATTCCAAACGGATGTTCTTCCAAACTTTGGACGGCACCGGTATGCACATTGCTGGTTAAGCAAATTTCGAGGGGAATACGCTTATCTAAAACATATTGTGCTAATGTTCCCATGCTTAAAACTTCCCCTTCTTTAATGCGCATATCTTCGACTAACCGAGTTGCATGACCAATACGATGAGCGCCGCACCATTGAATTGCCTGCCAAATTGATTCTTTTCCAAAAGCTTCACCGGCGTGTATTGTAATATTAAAATTTTCGCGCTGTATATACTCAAAGGCATCAACGTGTTTTTTAGGCGGGTAACCTCCTTCTTCACCGGCAAGATCAAATCCGACAACGCCCCGATTTCTGAAATCCACAGTAAGCTCTGCAATTTCTTGTGAAACTGCCGGCTCCATATGCCTCATTGCACAAATTAATAATCCGTAATGAACGCCGAAATCTTTTTTACCTCGCTCTAATCCTTTTAGCACAGCCATAACGACTTTGTGTTTATCGAGCCCTTTAGTTGTATGAAAGACAGGGGCAAAGCGAGTTTCAAAATATACAACGCCGTCTTTTTTCATATCCTCAACGGTCTCATATGCAACGCGTTCGAGCGCTTCTTCTGTTTGCATAACGCCGCAAGTGTGTTCAAATCCTTCAAGAAATAACGATAAACTGCCACGTGTAGCTCCACGATGAAACCATTTCGTTAATTCATCTACGTCTGTTGTGGGAAGTTTATAGTACTTATTTTCCTTTGCAAGCTCAATTATTGTTTTCGGTCTTATTCCACCGTCTAAATGATCGTGCAATAAAACCTTAGGTAGACTGCGTATAAAATCTTTTTTTAATTTCATATTATCGCCTTTTCGCTAATTTAATTGACCAATTTTATTTTCAACTTTATTAATTATTTCTCCGCTTACTACTAATTTAAGCGCTTTTTGAATATCATTGTACAACACTCTATCTTTTTCTAAATGACTAATATGCTTTCTAACATACTGATAAGCGGTTTCCGTTCCCAAGCCGGGTTTTAGCGTAGTATTACTTTTGAGCGTTCTAGCAAAATCCATTCCCTGACAAGCGCAGAGTAATTCAATAGCAAGTACGGTTTGAGTATTTTTAAGAACGCGCCAAGCTTTTTGCGCGCTGATTGATCCCATACTGTTATGATCTTCTTGATTTGCTGATGTAGGAATCGAATCTACGCTTGCAGGGTGCGCAAGAACTTTATTTTCCGATACAAGCGAAGCAGCTGTGTATTGAGCGATCATCAATCCAGAATTTAATCCGCCGTTCGAGGTCAAAAACCTCGGCAACCCGCTAAGCGAACCATTTACAAGCCGTTCAATGCGTCGCTCGGAAATATTTGCTAATTCAGATAACGCTATTGTTAATAAATCCATTGCCAATGCAATAGGTTGACCGTGGAAATTTCCGCCTTCGAGATGTAATTTATCATCTGCAAATATTAGCGGATTATCGGTAGCAGAATTGATTTCAATCTCTACTTTATCGCGTACGTAATCAATTGCATCGCGTGATGCGCCATGAACTTGCGGAATACAACGTATCGAATAAGCGTCTTGAACACGCAAATCATTTTCTCTGTGCGATTCGCGCAATTTACTCTTCTGCATCAATCTACGCATATTGCTTGCACAATCTATTTGTCCTTTGTAAGGGCGTAATTTATGAATGCGCTCATCGTATGCCGTATCGCTTCCGCGTAAAGCTTCTGCGCTAATACATGCGGCAATATCCGCAATTTTTTTCAGACGTAAAGCATGGCAAACCGCTAATGATGCATAAGCAGTCATCATTTGCGTTCCATTTATCAATGCAAGTCCTTCTTTTGCAGTTAAACAAACCGGATTAATTTTATTTTTACGAAGTGCTTCCGATGCTTTCATTACTTTTCCCCTGCACCATACTTTTCCCTTTCCCATCATTCCTAATACAAGATGCGCAAGTTGAACCAAATCGCCGCTTGCGCCTACAGAACCTTGTGAAGGTACAATCGGAATTATATCCTTGTTTAACATTTGTAATAAAGTTTCAATAGTCGATAACTGCACACCCGAACAACCCTTTGCCAAAGCATTGATCCTTAGAACCATCATTGCCCTAACTATTTCTTTAGGAAGATAACTGCCCGTGCCAGCCGCATGGCTAAAAATCAGGTTTTCCTGTAATTGAGCGATATTTTTCAAATCAACTTTTACATTAGAAAACTCGCCAAATCCGGTAGTTACTCCATATACAACCTCATTATTATATACCCATTGCTCAATTAGCTTGCGCGATTTAATAATCGCGCGCTTAGCATCCGGATGAAGAGTAACTTTTTCATCCTTATAAGCTATATTTTCAATATTGGAAATAGTTAATGATTTGCCGTCTAAAATGCAGTTTTCCATAGAATCGACCGTATTGTTTGCTTTTATTTTCTACATAATGTAGCAGTGAGAGACATCAAATTCAACAATTCTTTTAATATTCAAGAAGTGTTTGACTTTTCAAGTGAATCTAATTATTATCTTCTTTAGTAATAGTTACAATTTTTATAAATTTTACAAAAAATAAATGTAAATTATTACAAAAGTATCTTACTAAGTAATTTAAGGGGCAGAAGGCAGAGTTTTATGGGCGAAGAAAAGATACAAGTACTAATTGCTGATGATGAAGACCCCCTGAGAATAACTATTTCAGCTTGGCTTGAAGATGAAGGATTTCAGGTTGAACAGGCGGCAGATGGATTGGAGGCGATAAAAAAAACACAATCTAAAGATTTTGATATAGCAATATTAGATATAAAAATGCCTGGTGCTAACGGGCTGGAGGTTTTACGTTTTATAAAAAAGAATTCTTCTCAAACTGAAGTAGTTATGATGACAGGAATGAGCGATGTAAGCATGGCTGTAGAAGCCATGAAATTAGGAGCAAAAGAATATCTTACAAAACCAATCGATATGGACCAGCTTGTTCCGCAATTGAAAGGGATTATAAAAACTCGTGATGCTGAAGACAGAATCCGCCGACTTCAAACAGAGCATACTGCTCGGCTTCTTTACGATCTTCACAATCCAATAGCCGGATTAAAACAAAGTATAGGTTACTTACTTAAAGGCATGGCTGGGTCGCTTGGCGATCATCAGAAAGAATTACTCGGTTATATGACAACCTCGATTGATAAAGTTATTGACTTATTAACCGATATGATGGACTTGACAAAGCTTGAGGGGGGACGTGTTCGATTAAATAAAGGCATAGGCACTTTATCTGCAACTGTGCAAAGTGTTACTCAGGAGTTTCGTGTTCCAATACAATCAAATAACATTACTTTAGATTTTTATACCGAACCAGATTTACCTTCTTTAGAATATGATGCAGAAAAAATCACTCAAGTTGTGCAAAATTTTTTAAGTAATGCTGTAAAACACACCCCGGCACAGGGAGCAATAGTAGTACAAATGAAAAAAGTTGCAATCGTGCTTGAAGAAGGACAGCCGCCTACAGAACATTTGATGGTTTCCGTTTTTAATAGCGGCTCGGGCATCCCAAAAGAAGAACTGCCATTAATATTCGACCGCTATCGCGATCTAATTTCTGGAACAGGCAGTCAAAAAAAATCGACTGGATTGGGACTTGTTATTTCACAGCGCATCATAGAAGCGCATAATGGAAAGATTTGGGTCGAATCCGAACCGGGAAAAGGAAGCACATTCTTTTTCGCGCTTCCTGTGAAATAATTTTTAATTAATACAATCATGAAAAACGAAAACATATCTATATTAGCGGTTGATGACGAAGAGCCATTTTTAAATATCATTCAACTTTTGCTTTCTCAAAAAGGATACACCATAGAAACAGCTCGAGATGGCGTTAATGCAATCAACTTGCTTCAACAAAAAAATTATGACCTTGCGCTATTGGATGTAAAATTGCCGCGTGTAGATGGTGTTGAAGTATTAAAATTTATAAGAGAGCATTCTTACGACACTCAGGTAATAATGTTAACAGGTGTTCATGATGTAAGACTTGCTGTTGAATGTATGCAACTTGGTGCATATAGCTATATTACAAAACCATATGCAAGCGAAGAGTTAATAACTAACATCGATAGAGCTGTTGAGCGAAAACTACTTTGCATTGAAAATAAAGTGTTGAAAACAGAGCTTGCTCGGCATTCTTTCGCAAACAATATTATTGGCGAAAGCAAGCCGATGTTAGAGCTGTTAAACATAGCCGCAAAGGTCGCTCCAACAGATTCTCCGGTTTTGATTCAAGGAGCAAGTGGAACGGGAAAAGAACTAGTTGCTAACTTTTTGCATAAGAACAGCTCACGTAAAGACGAACAATTTGTCGCTTTAAATTGCGCTTCAATTCCAGAAAATTTATTGGAAAGCGAGCTATTCGGTCATGAAAAAGGCGCTTTTACCGATGCGCATGCTATGAAGCAAGGACTTGTCGAAATTGCAAATGGTGGCACTCTCTTTTTAGATGAAATCGGCGAAATCAGTCTTATGATTCAACCTAAATTGCTTAGATTTCTACAAACTGGCGAATACAGACGAGTCGGCGGAAACAAAACACTAAAATCGGATATTAGGATTATTTCCGCCACAAATAAAAATTTGCAGGAAGAGGTTGCTAACGGCGAATTCCGGGAAGACTTGATGTATCGTATTAATGTGATAACACTACACGTTCCTTCGCTCAACGAAAGACGCGAGGATATCCCGCTGTTAGTAGATTACTTTTTGAAAAATAGATTGCGCCCACGCGAAATTAAAATGATTGAACCAAAAGCGCTTGAGATTTTGATGAAGTACGATTGGCCCGGAAATGTTCGAGAGTTAGAAAATGTTATTGAGCGGGCGAGTATTTTATGCAAAGATAATCTAATTCGAATTGAAGATATAGCCACGCCAATAAGCAAGAAACCTATCACTGCAAAAGAACGAACAGCTCCTACTGGAGGAATCCAAATCGGAAGTGCGGTTTCAGTACATGAAATTGAAAAAGTACACATAGCAGGCGTATTAAAAACTGTTGGATGGAATAAAAATACCGCCTCGCAAATTCTTGGCATCAGCTTAAAAACGCTTTATACAAAAATCCAGCAATACAACCTAACGAAAGAATAACGAATATATTTGTTCTCCATACAAATCAGTATTGCTTTAAATAATATATGCTCATTTACTTACTCCGACACGGAGATGCATCGAACGAATCTCGCTATCAGGATAGCGAGCGCCCTCTAACTGAACGAGGCGAAAAGCAGGCATCCATCGTTGGAACATTCCTACAACAAATCAATTCACAGATAGAAATTGTTCTTCACAGTCCATTAAAACGCGCACAACAAACTGCCTTTATTGTGAATTCAAAAATATCCTCAAAAATAATTATTTCTACAGAATATCTTGTGAACGGAACCGACCAACGACAGCTTATTCAGCAAATCAATGAACTCGAAACCAATTCAGTATTGCTTGTCGGGCATATCCCCCATTTATCTGACACGATTTCCCTTTTAATTAATGGAAACTATGATGATGATATTGAATTAAAGAAATGCAGTTTAGCTATAGTCGATATTGATAAGCCGATAAATCCAGGTACAGGAAAACTTAAACAATTGATTCATACAAGCGAAATGGAAAAATCTTCTAATTAAAAAGATTTGGAGTTAAAAATGGAAACGAAAATAGTTAAAATCGAAAAACCCGAGGCGACTAACTTTATACTCGGTCAATCGCATTTTATTAAAACGGTAGAGGATATTTATGAGGCGATCGTTCAAACAAATCCGCAAATGAAATTCGGACTTGGCTTTTGCGAATCTTCCGGGGCGGCTTTAGTGCGCTGGGTTGGGAATGATGAATCGCTTATTGAGCTTGCAAAGATAAATTCGCTGGCGCTTTCTTGCGGACATTGTTTTATACTATTTATGGAAAATGGTTTTCCTGTTAATATTTTAAACACAATTAAAAATGTTCCCGAAGTATGCCACATTTACTGCGCAACCGCAAATCCGGTAGAAGTAATAATTGTTGAAACTGAGCAAGGACGCGGAATTCTTGGTGTAATTGACGGCGTAAAAACCAAAGGCATCGAAACTGATGCCGATATAAAATGGCGAAAAGATTTTTTAAGAAAGATAGGATATAAGATTGGGAATTAGGAGTTGGGTATTAGGTATTGGGTATTGGGAATTTTATTTATTTCAGATTTTCGATTGGCGATTTTCGATTTACAATTAAAGTCGAATATTTTTAGAGAAACTCTATGAGAAAACAAACACTATTACATCGTATAATTCATGCGCCACGCGGAACGCAAATTTCCTGCAAGGGTTGGCTTCAGGAAGCCGCTTTGCGGATGCTGATGAACAACCTAGATCCTGAAGTCGCGGAAAAACCGCAGGAATTAATTGTCTACGGCGGCACAGGAAAAGCCGCCCGCAATTGGCAATGTTTCGATACAATAGTAGAAAGTTTAAAAAATCTTGAAAACGATGAAACGCTTTTAATCCAATCCGGAAAACCAGTCGGAGTTTTCAAAACACATGAAAATGCACCGCGCGTATTAATCAGCAACTCTATGCTTGTACCAAAATGGGCAACGTGGGATGAGTTCCGGCGACTTGAAGCACTCGGCTTAACAATGTATGGACAGATGACAGCCGGAAGCTGGATTTACATCGGAACACAGGGAATTTTACAAGGAACATACGAAACTTTTGCCGCCGCCGCATCTAAACATTTTCATGGTACGCTTGCGGGAAAATTCCTTTTAACTGCTGGACTTGGTGGTATGGGAGGCGCGCAACCGTTAGCCGCTACAATGAACGGCGCCGCCTGTCTTGTTGTTGAAGTCGATCTTCATCGAATCAAACGCCGGCTCGAAACCGGCTATCTCGATACAATGACGAATAATCTTGAGGATGCGCTTGCACAAATTCGCGCCGCAAAAGAGAAAAAACTTCCTCTTTCTGTTGGATTACTTGGAAATGCGGCTGAGATAATTCCTAAAATTGCTGGAGGAAAATTTCTACCTGATATTGTAACAGACCAAACATCTGCACACGATACGCTCAATGGTTATGTGCCGACTGGAATCCGATATTTAGACGCAATTAAACTCCGGAAAAAAGATCCGCAAAAGTACATCCAACTCACAAAAGCATCTATTAAAGAACATGTAAAAGGACTTCTGAAGCTGAAGCAAAAAGGAGCAATCGTGTTCGATTACGGGAATAATATTCGAGGTGAAGCGTTCGCAAATGGAGTTAAGAAAGCATTCGATATTCCCGGATTTGTGCCAGAATATATTCGTCCCCTCTTCTGCGATGGCAAAGGACCGTTCAGGTGGGTTGCTCTTTCCGGCGATCCCGAAGATATTTATAGAACCGATAAAGCAGTAATGGAGACTTTTCCAGAAAACAAACAATTACGCAATTGGATTTTAAAGGCACAGAAGGAAGTTGAATTTCAGGGATTGCCGGCACGGATTTGCTGGTTAGGTTATGGTGAACGAGCAAGAATGGGATTAATTTTTAACGAGCTTGTTGCAAGTGGAGAAGTAAAAGCTCCGATTGTAATTGGGCGTGATCATTTAGATTGCGGAAGTGTTGCATCGCCAAATCGTGAAACAGAAAAAATGTTGGATGGAAGCGATGCTATCGCCGATTGGCCTATACTGAACGCTCTTCTTAACACTTCGGGTGGAGCAAGCTGGGTAAGCGTTCATCATGGTGGCGGAGTTGGAATCGGTCTTTCAATTCATGCCGGAATGGTTGTAGTTGCCGATGGGACTAAAGAAGCTGAAGCGCGGTTGCAAAGAGTACTTACATATGATCCGGGAATGGGAATAATCCGGCACGCTGATGCTGGTTATAAAAAAGCGATTGAGAATGCGAAAAAATGGAAGCTTACCACGAAGTTCACTAAGTGAGCACAAATAAAACACTAAGAATATAAAAATTGAAAATGAATAATGAGCTACTCTACAAAGATGAAGTTTATGCAATAATTGGAGCTTGTATTGAAGTTCATCGTGAATTAGGAACAGGTTTCGCGGAAGCAGTATACCAAGAGGCGTTAGAAATTGAAATGAATGAAAGAAACATTCCATTTGATTCTCAAAAAGAACTTACAATTCTTTACAAAAACATACCATTAAGAAAATTTTACAAACCAGATTTTATATGTTACGATAAAATTGTTGTTGAAATTAAAGCTTTGGAAATGATTACTTCACGTGAGGAAAGTCAATTACTAAACTATCTTAAGACTACAGGTTATAGAGTTGGAGTGTTGGTAAATTTCGGTAGCGTCGGTATATTAGAGTGGAAACGTTTTATATATTAATTTTAACCTTCGTGAACTTAGTGTTATCTTAGTGCACTTAGTGTCAAACTTCGTGCACTTAGTGTTAAGCTTCGTGAACTTAGTGTTATCTTAGTGCACTTAGTGTTAAGCTTCGTGAACTTAGTGTCAAACTTCGTGAACTTAGTGTCAAACTTCGTGAACTTAGTGTTATCTTAGTGCACTTAGTGAACAATTTCGTGAACTTCGTGGAGGAGTTATGCATGCATTCGGGCATATAGAAATTCCAACAACCAATGTGGAAAAAGCAAAAAAGTTTTTCGGAACAGTTTTTGGCTGGACATTCACACATTTACCTGATATTGACTACACATTACTTCACACCGGCAAACATCCCAACGGCGGGTTTGAAGTAGTCAAACGGCTCCCTAAAAAAGGGCAGGTAAATGTATATATCGAGACAGAAGATATAGACGCGACATTAAAAGCTATCCGAAAAGCGAAAGGTAAAGTGTTATCAAAAAAGACACCTGTCGGCTCAATGGGTTGGCGGGCACAGTTTGCAACTCCGGAAGGAGTTGTGCTTTCACTCTGGCAAGCTGCGCCGAAGCAATAATATTTACTCGAAATATCAATGAAAGGTGAGATTGGGAAGTGTCGATTACAAATGAGATAATAAAAAAGAAACGGCTCCAGAATTTCTCCTGAAGCCGTCGGACCAATGCTACTCACATTGGTGCTGTTAAAACACGTATATAATATATGACATATTAAAGAAAAGTCAAGCGTTGCATTTATGACTCAAAGAGTAATCGCTTATATTGATGGATTCAATTTATATTTCGGTTTAAAAGCCGCCAAATGGAAAAGATTCTATTGGCTCAACCTTCAACGATCTGAAAATATATTATGGACATTATCAGGCAAATCCACGATATTGCAGAAAATGCGGCAACAAAGAAATGATTTCGAGTGAAAAAATGACCGACGTGAATATTGCAGTCGAAATGATGTCCGATGCTTATCAAGAAAATTTTGATACCGCTCTTCTCATCTCGGCTGACAGTGATCTCACAGCACCGATTATGCTAATTAAAAATCTTTTTCCGGAAAAACGAGTTATTGTTGCTTTCCCTCCATTACGTCACTCAGTACAATTGCAAATATTAGCTCATGGGTACCTTCAGATAGGACGTGCTAATCTGGCGAAAAGCGTTTTTCCAGATATAGTACAAAAAGGCGATGGTTATATTTTGCAAAGACCAATCGAATGGAAATAAAATCACATGAATCTTCTAATTAAAAATATCAGGCAACTTATAACTGTCGGCACAAACGGAAAGCCATATAAATCCGGTAAGGATATGCGCGAGCTTGGCATAATCGAAGATGCAACTGTTTTGATTAAAGAAGGAAAATTCGAGTGGATAGGAAGGGATCAATATTTTGACCAATCCATAGATGAGAACATTGAAATAATTAATGCATCCGAATATACCGCCCTACCCGGATTTGTGGATTCGCATACGCACCTTCTTTTTGCCGGTAGCCGTGAAGATGAATTTGCAATGCGAGTTACGGGAAAATCGTATCAAGAAATTGCGGATGCTGGCGGAGGAATTTTAAGCACTGTAGATGCAACTCGCAAAGCGACAAAAAAGGAATTGAAGCGGAACGCACGCCGCCATCTTGAAACAATGTTGTCCGAGGGAACTACAACTGTAGAAATAAAATCCGGTTACGGTTTAAATGAAAACGCCGAAATTAAAATGTTAGAAGCAATAAACGAGTTATCAGAAGAAAGCTTGTTAGATGTTGTACCTACATTTCTTGGCGCGCATGCAATTCCCCCTGAATTTAAAGACAATCCTGATGGATACGTGGATTTAATTTGCAAGCGAATTCTTCCTTACATTTCACAACGCGGATTAGCAAAATTCTGCGATGCATTTTGTGAGTCAAGATATTTTTCAGTTGAACAATGCCGGACAATTTTTGAAACAGCCAAATCATTGGGACTCAGAATAAAAGTCCATGCCGACCAATTAAATCAAATAGGCGCGTCAAAACTTGCCGCAGAAGTTGGAGCAATCTCTGCCGATCATTTAGAAAAAATTGATGATTCAGGAATTGAGGCTTTGAATAATTACGGTACAATTGCGACAGTTCTACCCGGAGTTTCCTTCTTCTTGAATTATGCTTATCCACCAGCAAGGAAAATAATCGACGCTGGAGTTCCACTTTCTATCGCAACGAATTTCAATCCCGGTTCATGTATGTCGTACTCGATGCCTCTGATGATGACGATTGCCTGCACACAAATGTCGTTGACAGCCGAAGAAGCTATAACTGCCGCTACAATCAATGGTGCGGCGGCCATCGGCTTATCTGATAGATTGGGCAGTATCGAAGTTGGCAAGCAAGCAGATATTGTGCTTTATGATGTTCCAAATTATAAATATCTTCTCTATCATTTTGGCACAAGTCACGTAGCAAAAGTAATTAAACGCGGGATTTATCTTGATTTGAGTTAGAAATAAATGTAAGTCGATTCCCTGAATCGACTTAAACACAAATTGAAAATACTTTAGATTGGTCGAGTCAACCCGCCTGAACGACATAATCGGGCAGGCGACTCGACCTACAGTGAGAATAATTCTATGAAAAAAATTGTTGAATGCGTACCAAATTTTAGCGAAGGAAGAAATCAAGAAACCATCAGCGCTATTGGCGCGAGCGTTCAAAGTGTAACAGGTGCACGTTTATTAAGCATCGAGCCAGATAAGGATTATAATAGGACTGTCGTAACTTTTGTTGGCGAACCGGATGCAGTTTTGGAAGCGGCATTGCAAGCAACAAAAACCGCGTCAGAGCTTATAGATATGTCCAAGCATAAAGGAGAGCATCCGCGTATTGGCGCTACAGATGTAGTCCCTTTTGTTCCCATCAGCGGAGTAACAATGGATGATTGTGTTGCGCTTGCAAAAAAATATGGCGAGCGTGTTGCAACCGAGTTGAATATTCCAATTTACTTGTATGAATTCGCCGCACGAAAACCTTGGCGCTCAAATCTTGCCGATATACGCAAAGGCGAATATGAAGGATTGCCCGAAAAAATCAAAGACCCGGTATGGAAACCTGATTATGGCGAAGCTGTATTCAATGAAAAATCCGGAGCAACTGTAACCGGCGCGCGCAAAGTTCTGATTGCTTACAATGTAAATCTAAATACACCTGATGATCGTCTTGCACACGAAATCGCACTGCGTATCCGTGAAATTGGAAGACCGTTGAAGGATGCTTCTGGAAATCCAGTCAAAAACGAAAAAGGCGAAACAATTAGAATTCACGGCTCCTTAAAAGCCGTCAAGGCTCTTGGTGTCTATCTTGAACGCCATAAGATAGCGCAAGTATCAATCAATCTTGTAGATTACGAGAAAACTTCGATGCACGATGCATTTGAAGAAGTAAAGAAACAGGCAGAATTGTTAGGAATTAAAGCAACCGGAAGCGAATTAGTCGGGCTTGCTCCGCTCGATGCGATGCTTAAAGCAGGAAAATATTATGCCGGCGAACGATCTCTTTTAGAAAAAGAGCTTGTTGAGCTTGCAATTGAAAAACTTGGATTGAATCAGCTTGAGGCGTTTGATGTAAAGAAAAAAATAATCGAGTACAGTATTTAAAAAAATAAACCACAGAGATACTCAGAGAGAAATAGAGAAAAAAATTATGTTAACCACGCTTAAATTAAAAGAATTTTTAGATGAGACAGCATCTTCTTCGCCTGCGCCGGGGGGTGGAAGCATTTCAGCGCTTGCGGCGGCGCTTGGTTCTGCTCTTACATCAATGGTTTGCCGTTTGACTATCGGAAAAAAGAAATATGCTGATGTGCAAACGGAAATGGAGAAAGTTCTACAAAAATCGGAAGAATTGCGCACAAAATTTACTACCATTATTGATGAAGACACCGAAGCATTTAACAAAGTAATGTCTGCTTATGGATTGCCAAAAGAGACCGATGAGCAGAAAGAAAAAAGAGGATTAGCAATTCAAGAGGCAACAAAATCGGCAACATTGGTTCCATTAAAACTTTTAGAATTATGCGCAGATGCAATCGAGCTTGTAAAGATTTTAGCTGAAAAAGGAAACCAAAATTCTATCTCAGATGCAGGCGTTGCGGTTTTAATGATAAGCACTGCAAGTAAAGGCGCCGAACTAAATATTAGGATAAATTTAACCAGCTTACAAAACGCTGATTTTATTAAAGATATAAAGGATCGGATTCAAGCTCTTACCTTGCATATTAATTCAACTTCTGAATTGATACTTACAAATGTAAGCCTTAAATTGTGATGCCATACTATTGATTAAAGATTTCTGAAGTATTAGTTCTCGCAACGACGCAAAGAACGCAACGTTAGGTATCAAATCCGTTTTCGCTTTCGGATGCCGGGGTTGCGGCTTTAATGATACAAGCCGCAGGTGAAGGAGCGGCTATGAATGTTAGGATAACTCTATTAGCATTACAAGATAAAACGTTTAAGGACCAAGTTGAAAATAAAACAACAACCCTCCTCAATGAATTAAAAAAAATTCGTTTAAGAATATTATCGGAATAACTCAATCACTCTATCAACAGAAGCAATAGCGGCTGTTTCTGCGCGTAAGCGACGTGAGCCAAGCGAGATTGGAATAAAACCGCTCTCGCTTGCTTGCCGCATCTCATCTTCAGTAAATCCGCCTTCAGGTCCAATAACAATAAGAACCTTTTTGCACTCTCTATTTGCATTGAGAATAGTTATCAATGAATTTGTTTGTGATGTTTGCTCGTGCGGTATTAAAGCAAGATGGTAATTGGATCGGGTTTTTATCAGATTATCGAATTTTTCTTGCTGAGAAATTTTAGGCAACCAACTTCGTCCGCTTTGCTTCATTGCGGATAATGCGATTTTTTTTAGACGCTGAGTAGAATCGCGATGAGAGATCGTTCTTTCACATAAGATCGGAATAATTTGTCGCACACCAAGTTCGGTAGTTTTTTCTACAAGAAAATCAAATCTGTTGGGATTTTTAAGAAGTGACACAGTAAGAGTTACGTCTACATCCGGCTCATTGAATTTTTTATGCAGTGCAAGAATTTTGCATCGAGTATCGCTCTTTCCAATATTTTCGATGACTGCTTCGTACATTGTATCAAGTCCGTCCGTCACAAAGACACGGTCGCCGACATTCTTCCTCAACACTCTGATAAGATGTTTCGACTCATCATCTTTAATTAATATCGAGTTTTGATTTACATCTTCCGGTTTTGCGTAAAAGTAATCCATATTATTTTTAACAATTGGCTATGTCAAAACGAAGTATCGAAATCTACAAAATATTCTGTTATACCCAAATTATTGACAGCGGCTTCTGTACGTATAGTAAATCCATAAGGCAGAAGAAATTGAAATCCGGCGCCAAAGCCGGAATACAAAGGTTGCTCTGACAACTTCTGATTTCTCGACCATGCTTTGCCGGCGTCTGCGAAAATTCCAAAATATATTCCATAACGTAGTTTTTGGAATTGTGGAATTTTAAGCCATTTCATTTCAAGATAATGAGGCAGTAAGATTGGCAGACGCAATTCAGCGCTTGCGAGAATTCTATTCTCTTCTTCGACTACTTTACGGAAATAGCCGCGGATGCGTTCATCATACCCAAAGAAAACATGACGATATGGCGGAATCACTCCACCCCAAGTGAAAGATGCCGCATTGCGCAATCCAAAGCTGTTCCCATTATTAAATCCAAAAAATTGGCGCAGGTCGTATGAAAATCCCGTTAAATCTATCTTCGACTCTCCAAATCCGTTTTTTCCTAAGTAAAGCGAAACCAACGTTCCATCTGTTGTGTATTCCCGATTATCACGAGTATCATATCTATATAGAACCGATGCCGTTAAAAACGCGTCCCTTCCAGTGGCAGAAACAGTTCTATTCAATAACGGGTCGCTTACTTGCCAAATTTCATAACCAAGTGTGCTTGAAAGAGTTTGATATATCCCGAATCTTTTTCCAATTGTACCTTTTAAAAAAATGTTTTTATTTACGTATTCAACTGAACTTTTACTAAGACTGTGAACATCTTGCAATGTAAGCGAAGCGCCTATAAAAAAATCATCATCGTTGAATTTAGGATCGTTATAACTTAACATAAACCAACGATCATATCCGAAACATAATGCCGTAAAGAGTTTTTCATTTTCTCCGCGGAAATTAAGATGCATTACGCCTGCACCATAGTAAATTTTTGATATATCGCGGTATTTCATTCCAACAATTGGAAATGGGATAAAATAGAAACGTTCAGTAACAGTTACTATTAACTCTGCTGTATCGTTATTAACAGAATCAGCAATATCAACTTTATTAAATAGACCAAGATTATAAATGTTGTTTCTATCGCGTTCTAAATCTTGGCGTGTCAACGTATCACCAATCTTTAAAGTCATCTCGCGAAAGATAATATGTTCTTGCGTTGTGTTATTTCCAAAAATTTTAATTCCGCTTATGATTATTGGCGTCTCGGAATTATTTTGAGAAAATGATTCTGTTATTATAACAAGAGTAAGAGTCAGTAAAGCCGATTGTATCTTAATAAGACTGCTCAAAGAATATTTTTTTATTTGATTTAGAATGTGAAATTTTTATAACAAACCACAGATAGTAAAGTTCAAAAGACGAAGCTTAAAATAAAATTTGATTTACTTGAAATCCTCTATTGGCGGACAGGTGCAAAAGATATTTCTATCGCCGTACGTATTGTTAATTCGCCCGACTGAAGGCCAGAATTTGTTATTTTTCAAATTAGCCGATGGAAAAGCCGCTTGCTCGCGAGAATAATTATGATTCCATTCATCTGAGATTACAACGGATGCGGTATGCGGCGCATTTTTCAGTGGATTATCAGTTTTATCTAATCTGCCTTCAATAATATCCTGTATTTCCTTGCGAATAGAAATCATTGCGTCAATAAAACGATCAAGTTCAGCTTTTGGTTCGCTCTCGGTCGGCTCTATCATCAATGTATCTTGCACTGGAAAAGAAACTGTCGGAGCATGAAATCCATAATCCATCAAACGTTTAGCTATATCTTCTACCTCTATGCCTGCCTTTTCTTTAAATTCTTTCATATTCAATATGAACTCGTGCGCAACTCTTTTATTTTTGCCTTGATAAAGAACGGGGTAGTGTTTTTCCAATTTCGATTTTAAATAATTGGCATTTAAGATTGCCATTTTAGTAACATCGGTTAATCCATCTGCGCCTAACATTTTAATGTAGGCATAAGAAATGAGCAAAATATTTGCGCTTCCCCAAGGAGCTGATGAAACTGCATGGATTGCCTTTTCGCCTCCAACTTTTATTATCGGATTGCCAGGTAAATAAGGCGATAGATGTTTCGCTACGCAAATTGGTCCCATACCAGGTCCGCCTCCGCCATGCGGTATAGCAAATGTTTTATGTAAATTGATGTGACAGACATCGGCGCCAATTTCTGCCGGAGTCGTAAGTCCGACTTGCGCATTCAAGTTTGCGCCATCCATATAAACTAAGCCGCCATTTTGATGAATTATGTCGCAAATTTCTTTTATGTCTTCTTCAAATACGCCATGAGTTGATGGATAAGTAACCATTAACGCGGCAAGATTTTCTTTGTTTTGTTCTGCTTTCGAACGCAAGTCTTCTATGCTAATATTACCTTGCAGATCACACGCTACTACAACTACTTTCATTCCAGCCATAACTGCGCTTGCCGGATTTGTGCCGTGAGCGGAGGATGGAATAAGCACAACATTTCGCTGAGCTTGTGTATGATCTTGATGATACGCGCGGATTACAAGTAATCCTGCAAATTCTCCTTGTGCGCCGGAATTCGGTTGAAGCGACGCCGCCGCAAATCCGGTTATTTGGCACAGCGCATCTTCTAATTCTTTAAAAATTATTTGATAACCTTTTGCCTGCTCAATAGGAACGAATGGATGAATTGCGGAAAACTTTTGCCAAGAAATCGGCATCATTGCCGTTGCTGGGTTTAGTTTCATTGTACACGAGCCAAGCGGAATCATAGAACCTGTAAGAGATAAGTCTTTATTCTCCAAGCTTTTTAAATATCGCATCATTGCGGTTTCGGAATGATATGAATTAAAAACCGGATGTTTCAAGAAGGCGCTTGCTCTTTGAAATGGAGATGGGAATGAAACTGTCGCTAACCTGAATTGCGGTTCGAGCGAATTAACTTTTTCTTTGCTCCCTTTTACTTTAGCGAACACGTTAACTATTGCCTCAACATCTGCAATTTCTGTCGTTTCATCTAAAGAAATGTATATGAATTTATCTTCAACGAACCTTAGATTATAACCAGCTTCTATTGCAAGTTTAATAATTTGCTGTGTTTCTTTTTTATCTTTTAATTCAAGTCGTAAAGTGTCAAAATAAATTTCATTGAGTTGTGAATAACCGAGCTTCATCAGTTCACCATCTAACAATTTAGTCAGGCGATGAACGCGGGAAGCAATATTTTTTATTCCCTCTGGTCCGTGATAGACAGCGTACATGCCAGCCATAATTGCAAGTAAAGCTTGCGCAGTACAAATATTAGAAGTAGCTTTCTCGCGGCGTATGTGTTGTTCGCGTGTTTGAAGTGTCATTCTATAAGCTGTGTTGCCTTGCGCGTCAACGGATACTCCAATAATTCTTCCGGGCATCGAGCGTATGAATTCATTTTTAGTTGCAAAGAACGCCGCATGCGGACCACCATAGCCGAGTGGAACGCCAAAGCGCTGGGAATTTCCAATAGCTATATCAGCTCCGAAATCTCCCGGAGGCGTTATAAGTGCAAGCGCGAGTAAATCTGTAGCAACTATTGCAATAGCACCGACATTATGAACTTTTTTAATAAAAGTTTGCGGATCAATTACTACTCCATCTTCACCCGGATATTGAATAAGCGCGCCAAAGTAAGATTTATTTAGTTCTATTGTATCAACATTCCCTACAACGACTTCGATGTTTAATGGAGCGGCGCGTGTAAGTATAACATCAATTGTCTGGCGAAAGCATCTTGCTGAAACAAAAAATTTATTCGCGGAAGAATTTGGAGCTTTATTTGCAATACCGTAAGCCATACTCATTGCTTCCGCCGCGGCGGTACCTTCGTCTAATAACGAGGCGTTGACAACCGGCAAACCTGTCATATCGGCAACCATAGTTTGGAAATTGATTAATGCTTCGAGGCGGCCTTGAGAAATTTCCGCTTGATATGGAGTATATTGCGTGTACCAACCGGGGTTTTCAAAAATATTTCTTTGAATAACGCTTGGCGTGATACAATTATAATAACCTTGCCCAAGGTAAGATTTTAACAGAATATTATTGCCGGCAATTTCATCTAAAATTTTTTGCATCTCGAATTCAGTTATAGGAGCTGGAAGTTGCATCATCCGCTTTGTGCGGATATTATTCAGGACCGTCTGGTCAATTAGTTCATCAATTGAATGCGCACCGATTGCATTCAACATGTCTGGAATTTCACGCAGGCGCGGGCCTAAATGTCTTGCTAAGTATTCATTTGTCTTGTATTGCATAACCATTTCTATTATCAATTGTAGTATAATTTTTTAATTGATCTAAAGCATTCGCCGCCGCAGATTGCTCGGCGTCTTTTTTGCTTTTTCCCGAACCGACTCCATACAATTGTTCGCCGACATATACTTCTATAGTAAAACGCCTATTATGCTCAGGACCATCTTCGCGTAAAACGGAATAGCGTGGTATTCCAAGCGAGAGAGCTTGCGAATATTCAAGTAATGCGCTTTTATAATTATCATCTGTTAAAGCATAATTAAAAACATTAGGATCATTTAGCAGATTATTACAGATAAATTTCTTCGCGGCTTTATAACCGCCATCTAAATATAGCGCCCCGATTACCGATTCGAATGCGTCTGCAGTTATAGATTCTGAACCGCTTCCAATAGATTGCGCAGCGCTCGTGCTTAACAATAAAAATTTCGACAAATTCATTTCTTTTGCACGTTGCGCTAAAAATTTTCTATTGACTAAACGCGAGCGCATTTTTGTCAGACTTCCTTCTTTTACTTCTGGATAGGTTTTATATAAGTATTCAGCGACAACCAAGTTTAGAATTGCATCCCCTAAGAATTCAAGACGCTCGTTGGAATTCCATTCATCATCTAAAAATTGCAGGTATGACCGGTGTAATAATGCCTGCAAAAAGAATTTCCAATTGTGCGGGCGGTATTGAATAGCTTGTTCGAACTTCGTGAAATTAAAACCGTTTGAACGAAGTTTTTCTATCAAGGATTTGTTTTTTTTGTCCCTTGAAACACAAAAAATACTTTTCGGAATAATTCGGCACAAAAGCCGATAAAATAAGTTGTTCAACACAATGTTTTTAATCCATTACTGGATTTGGAATCATCTCTCTTGGATTTTTTTAAAGAGAAGAGTTGCATTATGACCGCCAAAACCGAACGTATTACTGATTGCTATATCTACATTCCAATCCTGTGCTTTATGCGGTATATAGTTTAAGTCGCACGCAGGGTCTGGGTTGTCTAAATTTATTGTTGGATGCACCTTGTTTGTTTGAATTTCCATAATTGTTGCAACGGCTTCAACAACGCCGGCTGCGCCGAGCAAATGACCAACGATTGATTTTGTAGAATTAACAGCAAGCTTATACGCTCTTTCTCCAAAGACAGTTTTGATAGCTGTTGTTTCGCTCGGATCACCTACTGGCGTAGACGTTCCATGAGTATTTACATGATCAACATCATTTGGAGATAAACCTGCATTCTGTATTGCAATCCGCATAGATCGCACTGCTCCTTCGCCGCCTGGAGCCGGTTCGGTTATATGGTGTGCATCACCCGTAAAACCAACACCGGCAAGTTCTGCGTATATCTTGGCTCCACGTTTGATTGCATGCTCAAGTTCTTCTAGTACAATTATACCACCGCCTTCACCCATCACAAAACCATCTCTATCTTTATCAAAAGGACGGCTTGCTTTTTCCGGAGCGTCGTTACGTGTCGAAATCGCTTTAAGCGCATTAAATCCTCCTACACCCATCGGACAAATACTGGCTTCGCCTCCGCCCGTAACCATTACATCTGCATTTCCTAATTGAATGTGCATACAGGCAACGCCTATAGCATGAGAAGAAGTAGCACAAGCTGAAACGGTAGCGTAGTTAGGACCTTTTAAACCGTACATCATTGAAATACGTCCGGCGGCTATATCCGGAATTAACATCGGTATAAAAAATGGGCTTATCATTCTTGGCCCGCCGGCTTCAATAAAATTCATAAATTGCTTATGGTATGTCCACATGCCGCCGATTCCCGATCCGTAAATAACGCCGATACGTTCGCGATCTTCTACTTCCAAATTCAATCCGGAATCTTTAATCGCTTCTTTGCATGCGGCAATTCCATATAAAGTAAAAAGATCGGCGCGTTGCGCAATCTTTCTATCCATATAATTTAATGGATCAAAACCTTTTACCTCGCAAGCAAATTTGGTTTCATGTTTACTCGTATCGAAGTAAGTAATAGGCGCGGCGCCGCTCTTTCCATTTAATAGCGCCTGCCAATATTCCTGAACACTGTTGCCAACAGGTGTAATTACACCCATCCCGGTTACAACAACCCGCCTTTTTTTTCCATCAAAAGCCATTTTTCATTGTCCTTAATTCATTTATAAAGTAAATAAAAATACTTAGAAAGAAATTAAGCAAACTTGTGGCTGTACATAAAGCATCCTAATAAGTAATATCAAGATGCATTGAAGAATTTTTATTTATAATTTTAATATTGAGTTCAATGACTAAAATTATTCTTCTGCAATGTTGTAGCGGTAAAAATAACTTTTTGTACAGCCACATTTATAAAAACAAGCTAACTATCACAAACCTTTTGCTTTTAGATAATTGATAACGTCGCCAACATTCGCAATTTTTTCCGCGTCTTCATCCGGAATTTGAATGTTGAACGCTTTCTCGAATTCCATAACTAATTCAACTGTATCAAGTGAATCAGCACCGAGATCATTCGTGAAAGAAGCTTCAGGGGTAACTTGCGCCGCATCGACGCCTAATTTTGAAACTATTATTTCTTTCACTTTCTCAGCTGTATCTGCCATTGGTTTACTCCTTAAATTGTTGTTATAGATTTTACTAATGGTTTATTATTTTTTTACATAACCAAGCCGCCGTCAACATTAATCACTTGTCCAGTGATATAATTAGCGGCTGGTGAAGCAAGAAAAGCAACTACATTCGCTATTTCTTCAGGTTTTGCGATGCGTTTCATTGGAATTGCATTCGTTAATGCTTCACGCTGTTGTTCATTAAGTTTCTGTGTCATTTCTGTATCGATAAATCCTGGGGCTATTGCATTTACTTGAATATTGCGAGAAGCAAATTCTTTTGCAAGAGTTTTCGTGAGTCCTATTACGCCGGCTTTTGATGCTGAGTAATTTACCTGACCGGCATTGCCCATAACGCCAACAACTGATGCGATGTTGATAATTTTACCTTCTCGTTGACCGAGCATTTGTCTGCAGGCGGCTTTGCAAAAATTAAATGTTCCTTTCAAGTTAATCGCTATAACCGAATCCCATTCATCCTCCGTCATTCGCATTATCAAATTATCACGCGTAATGCCGGCATTATTTATAAGTATATCGATACGCTGAAATTCTTTTACTACTGCTTCAATGGTAGTTTGAGCTTCTGATAGGCTTCGCACATCTGATTGAAATGCGAAAGCTTTAACGCCTTTTGAACGTGATAGCTCTATAACTTCATCAGCAACACCTTCAAGTCTAATATCTGTAAAAGCAACATTTGCCCCTTCAGATGCAAGCTTGAGCACAATTTCACGCCCGATGCCCCGCGCACCTCCTGTTATCAACGCAACCTTATTCTCAAGTATTCTCATATATTTCCTTATTCAATAATACAAAAATATTTTTTTATTACCCGTAGGTCAAGAAATAAATATTTATTACTGAACCTCGATTTTTAAATCTGTTAATTTTTCGATGCCGACAGTTTCAACATTATTGTTAATTCTTTTAATCAAACCTTGTAATACTTTGCCTGGTCCTATTTCTTTGAATGTTGCACAACCGTCAGTTATCATTTCTGCAATGCTTTCTTCCCAGCGCACGGGTGAAGTAAGTTGTCTTAGTAAAAAATTTCTAATCTCTTCGCTGTTCTTCATTGGTCTTGCAGTTACATTTGCATAAACAGGAACAACTGCGTCTTTAATATTAACGTGATCGATTGCACTTTTTAATCCATCTTGCGCCGATTCCATTAATGGAGAGTGGAAAGCTCCGCTAACAGGAAGTTCCTTTGCCATTTTTGCGCCACGAGCTAAAGAAATTTCCATTGCTTTTTTTACGCCGGCTAACGAACCCGAAATTACAACCTGACCCGGCGAATTGAAATTAGCCGCTTTTACAATTCCATCAACAGAGGATTCTGTACAAATTTCGGTAACAATTTTTGAATTAAGCCCTACGATAGCCGCCATAGTTCCTGGATTTTCCGCTCCTGCTTTCTGCATCAATTCGCCGCGCAAACGGACTAATTTCAAGCCATCTTCTAATGTCAAAGAACCTGCCGCAACTAAAGCAGAGTATTCGCCAAGCGAATGTCCTGCCGCCATATCAAATTTCGGATTTTTAATAAGATGAAAGAGGATAATACTATGAACAAAAATTGCCGGCTGAGTATTTTTTGTCTGTCTTAGCTCCTCTTCCGGACCTTCAAAACAAATTTTGCTTAGCGGGAATCCCAAAATTGAATCTGTTTTATCGAATAAAGCTTTCGCTTCAGAATTGCCATCGTATAGGTCTTTGCCCATACCTACAAATTGTGAACCCTGCCCGGGAAAAACAAATGCTGTCTTTGTCATTTTTTCTCCAGAGTTTGAAGAGACCATTTTAGTAAAATTGCACCCCAAGTGTACCCTGCGCCGAAAGCCGCCAGCACAACATTTTGACCACGCTTTAATTTACCTGCTTGCCACCATTCAGATAAACATAAAGGAATTGTAGCCGCAGTAGTATTCCCATATTTTTCAATATTTATCATAACCCGATTTTTTTCAATTCCCATTCGGTCGGCGGTAGCGTCTATAATTCGCATATTTGCCTGATGTGGCACTAACCAAGCTATATCTTCACCTTTAAGATTATTGCGCTTCATAATTTCGGCGGCAACATCTGCCATTCCCACAACTGCGTTTTTAAAAACAGATTTTCCGTCTTGATATACATAATGCATCTTCTTATCTATTGTTTCGTGAGTTGGTGGATTTAAGCTTCCGCCTGCTTTCATGTGTAAAAATTCCTTACCTGAGCCATCGCTATATAATTTTTGATCGAGAATTCCGTATTCTTTTTCATCTGTAGGTTCTAACAATACTGCCGCGGCTGCATCGCCAAAAAGAACACAAGTATTTCTATCTGTATAATCAGTAATAGCGCTCATCTTATCCGCACCGACCACTACAACTTTTGAATGAAGTCCGGTTTCAATAAACCGAGACCCGACGCTCAGTGCATAAACAAATCCTGAGCATGCGGCATTAAGGTCAAATGCCCACGCATTCTTTGCGCCGATTTTTTCTTGAACAATACATGCTGTTGATGGAAAAGCCATATCCGGCGTAATTGTTGCAACAATAATTAATTCTACTTCCGATTTGTCTATGCCTCTATTCTTTAATAATTGCTTAACGGCTCTATAAGCTAAATCTGAGGTCGCGCCTTGTTCTAAAATACGGCGCTCGCTGATCCCTGTTCGTGTCCTAATCCATTCATCGCTTGTATCGACCATCTTCTCAAGATCAAAATTTGTAAGTACCTTTTCCGGAACATAATGGCTAACCGCTGTTATTGTCGCTCTTTTTAACTCCATCGTTATCCTTATTGTTTTTTTGATGCCAATGCTTCTTCAATTTTAAGATTTACTTGATTCTTTGCTACTTCCATTCCCCTAATAATCATATTCTTAATTCCTATAGGAGTCGAGCTCCCGTGCCCGATAATTACCGCTCCGTTTACTCCCAAGATAGGAACGCCGCCTTCAATATTTGGGTCCAAATCGCTAAGCGATGCTTTTAAGGGAAACCGAGCTAAACCAACCGCTACTTTGTTTAAAAAACCGCGAGACGCAAATTGTTTAAGTCTGCTTTTTAAGAACAAAGGAACGCTTTCGCCGAATTTTAAAATCACATTACCCACAAACCCATCACACACAACAACATCTGCTTTGTATCTAATAATATCTCTACCTTCAACATTCCCAATAAAATTCAAATTGCTTTCTGAAAGTAATTTATGTGCTTCGAGCACAGCTTCTGTTCCTTTGGATTTTTCTTCTCCAACATTTAATAAAGCTACTTTCGGCTTCTCAATTTTCTTAAGCAATTGAACGTAGGTGCTTCCCATTACTGCAAATTCATATAACTGCTGCGGTCGGCAGTCAACATTTGCTCCTGCATCCAACATAAGCGTTACTCCGAAATCTGCAGGAATAAATGTGCCTATTGTAGGTCGGCTAATGCCTTTTATTCTTCCTAAAATTAAAGTCGCAGCAGAAAGTACCGCGCCTGTATTGCCTGCACTGACAAATGCGTCCACCTTACGCTCTTGATGCAACCGCATTCCAACAGCAAGCGATGAATCTTTTTTCTGCTTTAGAGCGGCGGTTGGCGAGTCTTCCATCGTAATTGTTTGTGTTGCGTGGATAATTGAAATTGGAAGATTTTCTGAATCAAACTTTTTCAGCTCATGTCGAATTGAATGCTCATCGCCAACTAAGATTATTTCAAACGCGCTTTGACTTGAGCTAAGAGCTTCAATGGCGCCGGCTACTTCACGCTCTGGTGCATAGTCTCCACCCATAGCATCGATTGCAATACGTAATTTATAAGTAGATTCCATCTATTTCGTTTCGATTACGAATAATTTGCTTCGAAACGGTTCCTATCTCTTAGGCTTCTTTCGGTGTGATTATAGAACGACCATTGTAAAACCCGCAATGCGGGCATACACGATGTTGCAACTTTTGCTCATGGCAATTTGGGCATTCTTGTAATGCTGGAGCAGAAGCTTTGTAATGCGTTCTACGTTTTCGACCACGAGTCTTTGAATGTCTGCGTTTCGGATTTGGCATTTTATATTTCCTCGAATATTTTTCTTTTTCTCTAACTACTTGATAGCTTTTTCAATGCATCCCACCTTGAATCAAATGTTTGATTCTGGCAAGTGCAATTTGAGCTATTCTTGTTAATTCCGCAATTTGGACACAACCCCAAGCAATCCTCTACACAAAGAAGCTTTTGAGGAAGAGCAAGTAAAATGTACTGCCTTACATCTTCATCCAAATCTATATAATTCGTATCTGCGGATAAAACTTGTACCTCTTCTTCTTTTTTTACATCAATTGCTGTTCGGTTATCCTGAATATAAACAACCGTATATGCAACATTCAATTGTTTGGAAAACTGTTCAAGGCACCGATCGCACTCAAATACTCCGCTCGTAGTAACTTTTGCCTGAAGCAATATCTGACGTAAGCTTTTATCAAGCGTTGCCGCCACTTTGACGGCTGTATTAAAGCATTCATCCAAACCAATTTTAAACGGCTCGGTTTCAAAGGAATATTCGTGTATCCCCTCTGAAAGATTTGAGATATTTATCCGAAATTCCGACACCGATCTACCTTGCAATTCTCCAGCTAAGCAGAGACACATAAAAAAATCGTTAGATTATTACGGCAAGTTAAAACTTCCCGCCTATATTGACCATATTTACTCTTTAGGGTCTTTATCTAACGAATTACACTTTAAAAAAACGTGTAAAAATATATCGAAATCATTCCTTAGAATCAAGGATAAATTCTAAAACGGCTGGAAATTGGAAAACGAAGCTGTAAAGGAGTTAAATTGAATCAGATGCCGAGTTTATTCAGCACAAAATCGATTTTTCCCTTTAGCCCCAATCCATATCCAAAACGCGATGCAGTTCCTCTCCAATTATGTTCAATGAATTCTTCGATGGGGAATGATTTTAGCAAATAACCTTTTTTGTGCGCCGCAATAAAATTTTTTAGCGCCGGTTGACCATGATGCTCAAATTTAGGTAATAGCTTATACATATTTACACGTAGCATTAAATAAGCTGGGGTAAGAATAGGAGTACCTTTGTTAGATAAGAACCCGCGCTTGTTTACAATGATTTGCCTCCCAATAGCATAAGTATTTTTTGAATTTTGCATTTGCTCGTACATTTGTTCTAAGAATCCGCCTTTCTTAGTTTCAGTATCCGAATCGAGAAAAAAAATATATTCCTTATCAGTTATGCAAATTGCTTTGTGCATAGCAGGACCGTGATAAAAATTTTTTTCTAAAAATATATTTTGCGTTGAGCTTGGAAATTTTTCTATTAATTTATTTATAACCTCAGGAGAATTATCCCGAGAACCGTTGTCTATTAACAACACCTGAACATTGGGATAATAATTGCGGAATGATTCGAATGAAATTTTTAAAAGGTCTGGCGTTTGATAGTTTATTATAGTAACTAAAATTGAATTGTACATTGAATACTAAGTATAATGAGATATCGTACGGCTATTTAATTAGCGGCGAATAACAGCCACTTTTCCGATAATATTTTGTTTACCATTTTCTGCGTAAGCCACAATAAAATAAACGCCCGAAGATACAAATGCGCCATTTTTATTACGTCCATCCCAACGCGCTCTACCTGCGCCTTGCGCCTCAAATTGACGAACTATAATTCCATCAATAGTCATAATTTTTATTGTGCTGTTGGCGGCTAAATTTTCTATCTGTAATTGATCGTCATTGTTATAAGGAACAAAAAAAGGATTTGGACCTATTTTTAAGCTAGTATAAGATTTACTTGCTTGAATAGGTTCAATTGCTAAACTTGATAATCCTTGTTGTGTTCCAAAATAGACTATACCGTTTTTTTTATCCATTGCAATTGAAAGAACGTCATCGCTTAATAATTTGCCCCCTGTCGAAGCAACTGTATAGTACTGCAAGATCTGAGTTCCATCTGGATTCAAGACAAATACACCTTCCTTTGTGCCAATCCATTTATTATTTAACGGATCAACCATTATTGTCTGAATCATTACTTGATACGCTTGTAATGCGTAACAGATTGAAAATTGTCGCGGATATTGAGGATTTAAGACTATGTTGACACCGGCGCTTGTTCCAATCCAAACTGCCCCATCTATATCAACTGCTAAAGAAATAACACTTCTACTTTTTAGCCCATCTGATAAAAAGCTCCACTTATTATACGATTGGATGCCGCTTAGCATTTGTTTTTCATTATATAGATATATGCCATTGCCGGTTGATTCCCACGGCAAATCTCCCGCAAGCCATTTAGTTCCATTTTGATCAATAATCATTGTATGAAACCAACCCCTATTATCAAATTGATTGTTATAGAAAATAGCTGTTGTATCGTCATCTAATTTTAACAGACTTTTATTGTTATCTTCAACTCTGTGGCACATCCAAGTTTTTCCGTTGCCATCTTCAACAACATCGCCGCTTACAACATACGCTGGAATACTAACTCTTGCCCCCGGTAAACTTGGTTTAGAATAAAAATTTAACTTGCGCTTTATTGTATCAGATTTTACTTCTATTACACCATCTCCCCATGTGCTAATCCATACAGTTCCTTCTTTTCCTATCGATACTCTGTAACAACCGAATGGATATCCCGAACTCAAGAAATTTTTCCACTGATCTTTGGGGTGGAGAGATACGTCATATCTGGAAAATCCTACTTGTACATTCGAACCTGGTGCCACCCATAATACTCCATTCTCATCTACAGCAAGATCAGTGAACATATTTGAACTTGCCCCGTACGGATAAATATAGCTCCAATCGTTAGATGAAGTCCATATTGCCAATCCTTTTATCGACGCCAGCCAGATTGATGATACAGGTATAATATTATTACATTGTACATTGTTACTAATTATTAATTGCGATGCGCCGAGAACTGAATGACGTTTTTCCAATGTTGATGTTGCATATGCTGAAAGAACCGACAAGCTACCGTTATGCGATTTAATGTCAACAACCGAATATCCATTAAATGAACCTGCTACAGCAGTAAATATTCCATTTGAATAGTATGATAATCCCCTCCCTGTGCCAATTAATAATGTGTCTCTAAAAATCGAAAGCACATTTACAGCATTAGAAGCAAGCCCCAATGAATTATAAATTTTCCAAGAATATGGATTGGATAGCGATGCTGTTGCAATGCCAAAGGACGTCCCAACCCAGATCGAATCTTTCCAATATGCCATTGAACTTACTAAAGGCGTAGTTGTAAAACCAAAATTTTGGCTATTATATGTATCTCCAAAATTCCATGTTGAAATCCGAAAGACAGAAACTCCGAATTCGCTTACAATAAAGACAGAGTCTCCTTTAAAATTAAATGATAAAATAGCTCGTCGCGTTATTTCTTTCTTATTAGCGATGTCATTTATTCTTGACCATTGTCTATTTTTCAAGTTATATACATTGATCAAGCCGCCGTCTGCGCCTGCCCAAATCCGGTCTGAGCCATCATAAGCGATTACTCGTATATCGTTTGTGCTTAATCCCTCAATATTTGTAAATTTAGTGAACGAATTTTCAATTGTATCATAAACAAAAACTCCACCGGAAGTTGCCGCCCAAACGTTTGTTCCAACCATCACCGCATTACGAACAACGCTCATATTTGTAAATGTTCTCCATTCGCCGATCCGCTGTGGCTGGCTTTCAACTTTACACAACGCAAAAATTAAAATTCCTAATGTTATTAAATAGCGCATCATTTTAGTGCTGTTAAAATCTATTCAATTTGATTTTCTTTTGAAGTGAGACCATTTCTAATGCTGTTAGCGCCGCATCCCAACCTTTATCTCCTTGAGAACCGCCAACTCTTGCGAGCGCCTGCTTTTCATTATCAGTAGTTAGAACGCCAAAAACTATCGGAATAGAATGTTTTAGAGCTACGTCTTGAATTCCTCTAGCAGTCTCAGAACATACGTAATCGAAATGAGGGGTCTCTCCGCGAATAACTGCGCCAAGACATATAATGGCATCCCACTTTTTTTTCGCCGCTAACATATTGGCAACTTGCGGTAATTCGAACGCGCCGGGACAATAAAAAACACATCGATTTTTTTGAGGGACTTTATGTTCCTTTAGACATTGTTCCGCGCTTTCTAAAAGCTTCAAGGTTATAAAATCGTTAAAATTGCTTACAACAATTGCAATTCTAAATTTTTCTGCTAAAACAGTAAGTTTTTTTTTATCTATATTTTTTCTATTCAAGTTACCTCATATAAAAAGTCTATTGCGCATATCTTCTACAACATCTAGCGATACAGTATAAGTGCCAAGCGTTTCATCGTCTTCCTTTTTACCGCCGTGGAAATCTGAACCGCCGCATTCAAGTAAAAAATATTGTTGAGCAACACTTCTATAAAAATCTTGCCTGTTTTCGTTATGTGAAGGATGTACGACTTCAATTCCATCTAAACCGGAATGAATAAGCGTAGATAATTCAAAATCAGTTGTGTATTTTCCGGGATGCGCCAAAAACGAAAGTCCGCCCGCCTGCGCGATTAGCTTCGTCATTTCTAAAGGCGAGAGTTGATACTTCTTCTCATAAGCAGGGGCGCCAAAACCGATATATTTCATAAAAGCTTCTTGATATGTCTCGGTAAGTCCCTCTTCCAGTAGCGCGCTTGCAATATGCGGACGTCCTACTGAACCTATACCAGCTTGATCAAGTACGGCGTCCAATTTGAGAGGAATATTAATTTCATTCAGCTTTTGTACAATTCGCTCTGCACGCTTAAGGCGTTCATACCTAAAAAATGTTAAATAATCTACCAATTTCTGATTCTTGTGATCGATAAAGTATGCAAGCAAATGAATGTCTTTATCATTCATGGCAATGCTTAACTCAACGCCTGTAATTACTTCTATGCCTAAACTGTTGCCAGTCTCGACCGCCTCATCAATTGCGCCTACATTGTCATGATCTGTTACTGAAATTACAGAAAGTCCTGCGGATTTTACTCGCCTCATAAGTTCGCTAACTGAAAGCACTCCATCTGAATATGTAGTATGCAGATGAAGATCCACACGAACATTATCGAGACTATTTGTTTTTTCTATTAGCCCATGCCCGTTCTCAACCATATTTTCCTATTAACGTCTGAATTCATACACTCATGTGTCCCGCGCATTTTTTTTAATTGCAATGGGGCACTTTTATAAATATTTTTTTCGGAATGTTTCATAATCGTTCAATATGATTCGACTTCCCTTCACTTGTACTTCCCCTGCTTCAATAAATTGATGAAGCATACGTGAAACCGTTTCACGCGAAGTGCCTGCCATGTTGGCAATATCCTGTTGAAGGGGAACATCGTCAATCTCAACTTTTCCCTTACGAAATATCCCTACATCATCTGCAAGTATAAGTAAAACATTAGCTACACGCCCTGCGGCGTCTTTTAGAGATAAACTTTTTATTTGCATATCAGCTTTACGCAAACGCATTGCCAGCTCGGCGAGCAATGAAATTGCCACTGTTGGAAAATCATGTAGAAGCTCCAAAAAGTCTCGCCGATGAATCATAAACAATTCCGATTTTACAGTTGCTACAACGCTTGCCGATCTCGCAAGTCCATCTAAAAGCGCCATCTCTCCGAAAAATTCACCTGGACCAAACATAGAGAGAATTACCTCGCGCCCATCTTCGTCCATTCTCACAACTTTAACTTTGCCAGAAATAATTACAAAAAGCGCCGCTCCGCTTTCTTGTTCTAATACAACGATGTTTCCCTTTTTATATTTTTGGCGAGTGCCCAATTTTATAATTTTTTGCAAATCTTTATCATCAAGATCGGCAAAAATTGGCACGTTCCTGAGAAAATTTATTTCTTCTGTAAGCATAACTGTTTTCTGAATAATTTGTTTGACTTATTTTTCATCGGACACTTAAGTGTTTGTAATATATTCTCTCGTGTGCTGAAATGCAAGATATTTATAGGTTACTTTCAAAAAGTATCATCTCTAAAAAAATTTTAAGCATTCCATACACTAATTGTAAATGATAACATATTGCGATTTTTCCAAATATTTATCTATTTCACTTTAGATAATTCATTTTTCAGATGGTCAATTACCGCAACTGGTTCTGGGTCTTCATTATTAAGAATGGAAAGATAAAGAGTTACCCAATCGCCTAAATGTATGAGAGAAAATAAACGGGCTAAAAGGGACTTGCCTTCACTATGTATTTCTGTTACAGCTCCGGCATATTGAAGAATTATTTGCTTTGTTATTTCTTCGCGTGTCTTTACGCGTTTGTGAGTTCCAGAATCTTTAAGAAAAACCACATGCATCTGTTTCATCAAATCTTTTAATACTTTCCATCCAACCAATTCATTATGGTTCATTTCTGGCAATACATGACCCCAAGCCAGTTGTTTGGAATTTTCAGCAATTTGACCTCGCCAACGGATATTTACGGTATCAAAAAATTCAGCGGGCGAATAAATTACCGGCAATTTATCTTTAAGCTCCTTTGCTAAGTTAAGCGGCGCATTAGTACTGTCCGCTGGGTCGCTATAAATTGATATTTTAGTTCTTAAAAGTTGAACCGTTTCTTTTATATCCTTCTCTTTCGATTTTATTAAACCAAGTCGGGTTAGAGCAATGAGCAGGGGGAAAAAAGAAAATCCCAACGCGGCGCGCGGTGACAAGCCGGGCGGAATTTGTATCCACGGATGTCTTCGCTTCTGCGCAATTTTTGCAACTTCGCCTCCAGTGCTTATGCACAAAATCTGTGCTCTCTTTTTTATTGCTTCTTTATAAGCAGATATTGTCTCCTCTGTATTTCCTGAATAACTGGATACTATAACTAATGTTCGAGAAGATACAAATTTCGGAAGCGTGTAGTATCGATTCACTATAAATGGAATCTCCAACTCTGTAGAAAGATATGAACGCAATAAATCGCCTCCAATTGCAGAACCACCCAAACCAGTCAATAGAATATTTTTAATTCCTTTTGTATTTAGTCTGAAATTGGCTTGCTTCCCAATTCTTACAGCTTCTTCAATTTGATTTGGAAAGTTCGCTATCCAATTATACATTCCTTTTGGATCAACTTTTTTTATGTCTTCGAGCGTCATGTTCAACTCCTATTTTTTTCAACTTACAGGTATATCGGGAAATTTATGTCTCATTAAATTTTTGAGGAAAGCTTCAATTTCATCTTCAGATTGCATGGAAAGGACGCGTTCTGCTACATGTTGCGCCTCTGTATAATGAATAGAACGAATTATTTTTTTGATCTCCGGAAGCACAGAAGGCACAACGCTGAATTCATCTAATCCAAGCCCAATTAATAAAATTGTCGCAAGCGGATCGCCTGCCATTTGCCCGCACATTCCAACCCACACATTTTCTTGTTTTCCTCGTTCGATAATACGTCTTAAAAACCGAATTACTGCCGGATGAAATTCTTGAAATAAATCTGAAACAACATCATTTCCTCTATCTACCGCAAGCAAGTATTGTATCAAGTCGTTTGTGCCTATACTTAAAAAACTTACCTCTTTTGCTAAATGATCTGCTATAACAGCCGCCGCAGGCACTTCAATCATAACGCCTAATTGGATCTTCTCGTCGAAAGGAATCCCTTTATTACGTAAATCATCTTTAGCTTGATTAATAAGCTGTTTGCCAAGCTGTACTTCTTTAAGATTTGTTACCATCGGGAACATGATAGCAAGATTTTTCCTTAAGCTCGCACGAAGAATTGCGCGCAATTGATCTAAAAAGATTTGAGGTTTATCCAACATAACTCGAATACCACGCCATCCAAGGAATGGATTATTTTCCTTAAAAGTATGAGCCATAAATTTATCTCCGCCAATATCGAATGTGCGGATTATTGCCTGCTCCGGATAGACAGACTCAGCTATTCTATGGTAGACTTCATATTGTTCATCTTCACTAGGAAATACTTCTTTGCCCAACAACAAACTTTCAGTTCTATAAAGTCCGATTCCTTCAGCGCCTTGAAGTTTTATAAATTCAAGTTCTTCTTCTAATTCAATATTTGCCCCAAGTTTAATTCGGCGTCCATCAAGCGTTTCCGCAGAAAGATTTTTTAATTTTGCCAGAGTTTCCTCATAAGCGCTGAATTGTTCTTTCTTTCTATTATAACGTCTCAATGTTTCGGCAGTTGGGTTGATAATTACAACTCCGCTATAACCATCTACAATTATTTCATCGTTAGTATTGACAATTGACGCTACCTGGCGCACGCCTACAACTGCAGGTATTTTCAACGCTCGTGTTAACAAAGCCATATGCGATGTAGAACCGCCTAATTCGGTAACATAGGCAAGCACATCGTTTCTGCTGAAGATCAAAGCATCGGCAGCGGCAATATTATGCGAGACAATTATCTGAGAACCGTCAATTTTAGACGTCAGCTTCTGTTCCTCAAGATTACGTAAAATCCGGTTTTCGACATCAAGCAAATCATCGGCTCGTTCGCGCGCATACGCATCTTTTGACATCAACATCAACTGATGATATTTTTTCATTTCATCGTTTAATAAAAACTCTACGTTTTTTTTCTCTTTCCGCAATCGTCCGATAATTGTGTCAAATAATATTTTATCTTCAAGAATTAATAATTGCGCCTCAATAATTTTAGATTGCTCCTTGCCTAATTTCTGCTCTGCAAATTCATATATTTTTGATATTTCTTTTTTAGATCGCGCAATTGCATTTTTTAATCGTTCAACTTCTATTTTTACTTCGGCATTATCAATTGTGCGAATTTGAATGGTAGGTTCATGCTTACGATAAATGTAAACAGGTCCAATAACAATGCCTGGCGATGCTGCTATGCCTTTTAATTTTTGTTCATCTCTTATAATTCGATCCATATTTTCACATGTTATTTTTTCAAGTTTTATATGGTAACTTTTTTATTTAGGTTCTCCAAATCCGCTTTCGAACAACTCAGCCATCGCTTTAAACGCATCTTCTTCATCAGAACCATCAAATTTCAAAGTAAGAACAGAACCTTGTTCTGCGGCTAAAGTCATAACACCTATAATACTTTTACCATTGATTTGCATATCGTCTTTTTCAATATAAAATTCCGATTGATATTTTGCGGCTAATTTTACTATTGCCGCTGCCGGACGCGTATGGAGACCCGCTTTATTTCGAATCGTTACTTCCCGCTCAATCATTATTTTAATAAGTCCTATTCAAAAGTTTATCCGTAAGCCACAAAAGGGTCTCTTTTGCTACCGACGCTTTCAAGTTCGAAAGCTGATTTTTTGCTTCAACTATATCGTCGGAAATCCTTCTCTTTGCAGAATCGATTGCTCCGGTCTCTTCATAGATTTTGCGGTACAACTTTATTTGACTACGCGGTGCGCCTCCATTAATGAATATTTTTTGAAGCGATTTCTTTTGTTCGCCTTTTGCTTTACGAAGCGCCTCGAGCAATAAAAATGTTTTTTTTCCTTCTACTAAATCGCTCCCAATGTTTTTTCCAAACTCTTTTTCATCCGCTATTATATCTAACAAATCATCCTGTATTTGAAAAGCGCGGCCAACATACTCTCCATAACGACGCAGAGCGGTCAATTCTGCTGGTTGAGCGTTTCCAATTAATGCGCCTACTTGCGCCGATACAGAAACAAGCATCCCTGTTTTCTTTTCGATCATAGATAGATATTCATTAACATGAACTCGATGCCGGGTTTCGAACTCTTTATCTAACGCCTGTCCTTCGCATATTGTTAGAACGCCTTCTGTAAATATTTTACTAATTTCTCTTATGCGTGAAGATTCTGTTCTTAACAAAGCGCGGTATGCCAAGGAAAGAAGCGCATCACCAGCAAGCAAAGCCACATTTTCATCCCATTTTTTATGCACTGTAAGCCTGCCTCGCCGTGTCGTAGCATTATCCATTATATCATCATGAACAAGTGTGAAATTATGTAATATTTCTATTGCCGCGCCGGCGTGTAAAGCATTTGAACTTTCTCCTCCAACTGCTTCACAACAAAGCAATGTGATAACAGGGCGTATTCTTTTGCCTCCGCTTGATAGAACATATTTTATCGGCTGATATAAAGAATAAGGTTTTTGAATGCAGATAAAATTACGCAGATATTTTTCTATTGCGCATTTACATCTATCGTATTTCATTTGTGGATTCATAATCTAAAGCCAATCTTTCCTTACCATTTTTTTTGTTTGTAAAACTGAAATCGAGCTCGACCCGGTTAAAAACATCGCGTTTTTTAGTTCATTCTCCCATTCATTTACTAACTCGAGCGCGGTTTTCAAACCGCCATTAATCAGCGCAATTAATATAAGACGCGCCGTTGCAACATAATCAGCTCCGAAAGCTATTGATTTTGCCATTTCCACGCCGTTTGTTATTCCTCCAGATGAAATCACTTTTAATTCAGTCGATTTATTTTTAAGCGCGCATACATCTCTCAAAGCTTCAACGGTTGGAATACCCCAATCCCAAAATTCCGAAAAATTATTTTTCTTCTTATTTTTCTCTCCCCTTCGTATTATCTCAACGCCTGCCCAGCTTGTGCCGCCGGCGCCAGCCACATCTATAATTTGCACGCCAACATCTATCAGCTTTTTAGCTACTTCGGCAGAAATTCCAGACCCAATCTCTTTTACAATAATAGGAATTGAAATCGATTTTGCAAACATCTCGATTGCCGAAAGGACGCCTCGAAATTTCGGTTCGCCTTCGCGTTGTAAAAGTTCCTGCAACGGATTTAGGTGAATCGCAAAACCATCCGCTTCTATCAAATCTATTAGTCTTAAGACCGGCGACACATCTTTTAGTTTTGCCGCTTCTACAGCGCCTATATTTCCAAAAATCGGAATATCGGACGCAATCTCGCGTACAATAGAAAATGAACGATGATGCTTGTTGCTTTCTAATGCTTGGCGCTGACTACCAACACCCAAACCGATTTTTTTTTGCGCGCATACTTCAGCTAATAAACGATTTATTTTTTCGGCATCCGAATAACCGCCAGTCATACTAGAAATGATTAACGGGAATGAAATTTTCTTGCCTAAAAAAGAGGATGAAGTATTTATCTCTGAACGATTTATTTCTGGCAAAGCATTATGAATGAATTCCCATTTTTCGAACCCTGCGGTTTTACTCCGAAACGAGACATCCTTTTTAAGCGTAATATCAATGTGCTGTCGTTTTCGTGAAGATGTTTTCGATGTTTTCATTTGCAATTTTTCCGATTGAATAATAAAGAAATAGGTTCCGAGATGCAAGGTTATATATGAGCTTGTATTTCTTGATTTTCCTTCAATTTTTCGGTATCTAATAAATTGTAAGGATTATTTTTAATGGTAAAAAAGAAATTTATTCATAAAATAAAAGTGAACCGAAAGAAAATTTATTTTTTTTCAGACGCTCACCTTGGCATTGGCTCCGACGAGGAAGAGCGACTTAAAGAATTGCGAATTATTCGATTCTTAGATTCTATTAAGCGAGACGCCGAGCAATTATATATTGTGGGTGATTTATTTGATTATTGGTTTGAATACAAATCGGTTGTGCCAAAAAAATTTTTTAGAATTCTTACAAAAATTGCGGAATTAACTGATATAGGAATTAGGATTTTTTTTATCGCTGGCAATCACGATTTTTGGGTGAAAAATTATTTTTATAAAGAACTTGGAATGGAAATACACTTAGACCCGATTGAAACAGAAATTTATGGCAAGCGATTTCTCATTCATCATGGCGATGGACTGCTAAAAGACGATTTTGGTTATAAAACGCTCAAACTTATATTGCGCAGTAAAATCAACATTTTTTTATTTTCTCTTATTCATCCAGATATTACTGGCAGTATAGCTCGATGGTCATCACGTACAAGCCGCCGTTATACGAACAAAAGAACTTTTGAAGGTGATGGAATGTTTAATTTTGCGGCTCAAAAAATTAATGAGGGATTTGATTTTGTGGTAATGGGCCATAACCATAAATCTTGTCACAAAAAATTTGGCGCCGGTGCTTATATAAATCTTGGCAACTGGATTCTTGAAAACACATACGCGGTTTTTGACGGCAAAAAAATTGAATTAAAAAAATGGACGAAATAATTTTTTAAAATTATTTAACCATAATGGCAAACAAGAAATTTAGTTCAGATGAAATGGAACGATATTTTAACGATCCAGAATATCGACACTTACACATGAAGCGCAGAAGAAATATTTTTACATGGAAACACCCCTTTCTTTATAGCGGGATTTTTATATTTGTAATGCTTTTATCTTGGTATTCTGTTTACATCATTAACGGATTACCAACTCTTGATCAATTAGAAAATCCGAGGCCAGAACTTGCAACTAAGGTATATTCAGTAGATGGTGAAGTGCTGGATCAGTTTGCGTATAAAAACCGAACGCGTATTACTTTAGATAAACTTCCAGAAGGATTAATAAAAGGACTAATAGCTACCGAAGATAAAAATTTTTACAAACATTGGGGGGTAAATTTACCACGTTTTGTTCGACAAATGGTAATAAATTTAATTACTTTTCGTCAAGCAGGCGCCAGCACTATAACTCAACAACTTGCACGTAATCTATATAAACTTCAAAGTAAGAACGAATCGCTATTCGATAAAATAACGAGGAAGATACGCGAGTTTATTACGTCAGTCCAAATAGAGCGCAATTTCACAAAAAATGAGATTATAGAACTTTATTTAAATGTTGCCTTCTTTGGAAAAAATTCATACGGAATTGAATCGGCGGCTCGGACATACTTCGGTAAATCAGCGTTTGATTTGACACCCCCCGAATATACTCTTTTAATTGGGATGCTAAAAGGTCCTAATTATTACGATCCAACTCAGCATTTAGACCGCTCTTTAAATAGGCGCGATATTGTTATATCTCAAATGGTAAAAGAGGGATTTCTAACAGACGAATTGGCGGAAAAAGTACGTTCTGATACTTTAAATTTTAAATTTGCTGAATCCGAATTTAATTCCGGCATCGCTCCACATTTCGTTGAATGGACAAGGCGACAATTATTAAAAAAAGCGGAATTAAATGATTTCAACATTTACCGAGACGGATTAAATATCTATACTTCTATTGACAGCAGAATGCAACGATATGCAATAGAAGCAGTCGAAGAACATTTAAAAAACTATCAACAAACTTTCGATGCAACATGGATTTGGGACGATCAACCTGAATTATTGAAGGACGTTATTAACAAATCTATATTAGATTACGAAGATTATAAAAAATCAAGGAATTCTAAAATACAGGATAGCATCAGACAATATTTACTTAACAGCAAAGCTTTTATCGATTCGATTAAAAAAGTTGCGCAAACAATTGAAGTTGGTTTTGTGGTAATTGATCCGCATACGGGGCATATAAAAGCGATGGTGGGCGGACGCAATTATAGAACATTTAAATATGGTATAAATCACGTAATACAAATTCGTCGTCAACCTGGCTCAGCTTTTAAACCATTTGTCTACACGGTTGCGCTCGATAATGGTTATCCGGTTTGTTATGAAGTTCTGAATCAACCTGTTACAATTCCAATGCCTGATGGTACACGTTGGTCCCCAGAAAATTATGATAAAAGCATTGGAGGGAAATACACACTCAGAAATGCTTTGAAGCTTTCTATTAATCTTGTTACAGTGCGTGTTATACTTGAAATTGCGCCCGCCAAGCAAGTATCAGAATACGCTAGAAGAATGGGAATTATATCCAGAATTCCACCTTATGAATCAATAGCTCTCGGCACTGTAGAGGTAAGTCCTCTCGAATTAACATCAGCGTACGGTGTGTTTGCAAACGAAGGTGTGCTTGTGAGTCCAACTTCCATTCTGCGCATAGAAGATAAAAATGGAAATTTATTAGAAGAAAAAGCTCCAACAAAAAAAGAAGTGCTAAGCAAAGAAACATCATATCTTATGACCGATTTATTAAAAGGCGTTGTTAACGGCGGAACTGCTACACGCGGAGTGCGGTCATTCTTTAATGGCGTATGCGCTGGAAAAACTGGTACAACAAACGACTATGCAGACGCATGGTTTATCGGATTTACACCGCATTTAGTTGCCGGCGTTTGGGTAGGTTTCGATGAACCTCGGATTCGTTTCAAAAGCTCCGACGGACAAGGCGGCAGAGCGGCTGCCCCTATTTTTGGCAGGTTTATGCAAAAAGTCTATGAAGACCCATCTTTAAATCTTTCTGTCGAGTATTTTAATCAGCCAGCAGGAATTATTTCAGACACAATATGTGTCGAAACCAAGAAAAAAGCGCGGGAATTTTGCCCTGAAAAAACTACCGAGATTTTTAATTCTAAGTACACGATAAGTCTTTGCGACAAACATACCTCAATAGATTGGAATCAATTAAAAGAAGAAGAAACTATTCGCAAAAAAAGTAAAATTAATTGGTAAGTAATTATACTAAAGTTATTAATTCTCTTTCTTGTTGCCTTTTTTCTTGTCCAATGCACTCCACATTGCATCTAATAAATTCTGTATTCCAATACCGGTAACCGCTGAAATTTGAATAGTTTTTACACCTCTGCCAAATTTGATTTTAGCAATCTTCTTTTTACAAATATCATCAGCTATATCAAGTTTTGTTAGAGCTACAATTTTTTTCTTTTTTGCTACCGATGGATTGTAAGAAAAAAGTTCATTCAATAAAATCTTAAAATCATTTTTTGGATCTTCGCTAACAGATTCTATTAGGAAAACTAGAATTTTTGTCCGTTCTATATGCCGGATAAATTGGATGCCTAACCCTTTGCCTTCATGCGCCCCTTCTATTATACCAGGGATATCTGCTACAATGAAACTTTTACCTTCTGCATATCTCACTAATCCAAGATGTGGATTAAGCGTAGTGAATGGGTAATCGGCTATTTTAGGTTTAGCGGCTGAAATGACAGAAATTAATGTAGATTTACCTGCATTAGGAAATCCAACAAGTCCTATATCTGCCAACAATTTGAGTTCAAGAATAAGTTCTCGCCATTCGCCAATAATTCCAGGTTCAGCAAATCGAGGGGCTTGATTAGTTGATGTTGCAAATTCTCCATTTCCGCGTCCCCCTTTACCTCCGCGTGCAATAATTATTTCATCTCCATCTATTGTTAAGTCGGCAATAACTTTCCCTTTATTTGAATCCTTAATAAGCGTGCCGCAGGGAACTTTTATAATTTCATCTTTACCCGATTTCCCCTCCTGATTTTTTCCACGTCCGTTTTCTCCACGCTCTGCTTGATAATGCCTTTTGTACTTAAAATCAAGCAAAGTGTTTAATTGCCGGTTTGCCCGAATGATTACATTCCCTCCCTTGCCGCCGTTACCACCATCCGGACCTCCCTTTGGGACAAATTTTTCATGTCGGAAGCTTATACATCCGTTGCCACCATTGCCGGCTTTTACAACAATTCTTGCTTCGTCAATAAAATGCATATAATATTGGTTATACCTTATATTGATTTATTGTAATTACTCGGCAAATTAATTTTAGATACAATTGTTCTCGTAGAAAAGCGTACACAATTATGAAATTCAAGAACAATGAAAACCCCGATTGGACAAGCACAGAAAAAGTACATGATGCTCACAGACACAAAATCGGCCTTAATCTTGTTTCATCTGTGTATTCTGCGTGCTATGCTTTTCTTTACGATGGTCTCACCGAGTTATTACGATTTATTTATATTTTTAAAAAGCGTAAACAACTTATCTGTAAACAGCACCGCGACCTCAGAAAAAGGATCAACTTTATTTGTTACAAAAAGAGTGTCTAAAATAACCGCCGCTTGTTTCCAATTTTGTTGCAGACTAATTTCTGTAATTATTGCATCAAGCGCAGGTTCTTCATCATAAAAAATTTTCTTTACCAAAATCTTACGTTCAGAATTTGAAAACAAGCCTTGTATCTCTTTTTGACTAATTCCCTGAGCCGATATAAAATATTTCTCGTCATCCTCTCCAAAAACTAATTTAGGCGCCTTTTCATCTTGGTTGAACACCTCTTTAACTACCAAATTTTCTTCTGCGCTCTTCGAGATCATATTTGTCTTAACATCGACTTCCGCTGTCTCAAAGATTAACTCATCCTTATTGATTGGTTTATTTTCCTCCATTATAATTGGTTGTTTTGACGTTGACTCGCTTTCTAATACTTCTCTTTCCGTTTTTACTATTTCTATTATTTCAGCTAATCGCTCTGCAGTTAATTGTAATACACGATTGCGATCCCGTTCGAATTCTAATCTTAATCGAATATCGTCTAATTTTTTGTCTTCAAAAAAAACTATTGCTGCGTTAATGGGAAGTGTTTGTTGTTCGAATTCTGTTTGAGGCGTCATTTTGCCTGATTCTACAAAATCGAATAAAGCTCGAGTCATATTTGCTAATTCAATATTTGAATGTTGAGCAATTACCTCGCAATCTATTTTTTCTATTATGGATTTAAATTCCTCATAAGTAATTTCCGCTAACCCATGCTCTATTATATATCGTTTAATTAACTCAGAAAAATACGCATAATCGACAGTATATTTCAATCGTTTCTCAATTACAGAAGTGGATATTCTTCGCTGTTCGCCAATAATAAAATTCATCAACGTCCATTGAGGCCTGCAAAGATAATTAAACTGGAAATGAACCGACTCGTCTAACAAGGTTTCAAACTCTTGTTTGTTAAAATGGTAATTCTGAATTAAAAGCAAATCTATTTGCCGTTCAAGACTTTTAACTTCAGGGAGTGAATAAGGAAATTTTTTCGAACGATACTCTAAACCTCGTTCCAATTCGAGCATCTTTTCAACCTCGGCTTTAAAATATGCCTTAATAGCAGGATGAATTTTAGCATTAAGAGTTTTCTTAAGTGTAATCTCATCTTCTTCGCCAATAGTTTTTATGCGAACTGAATGAATAATTGCGTCTATCTCTGCTTCAAAAATATATCCCATATGAAAGTCTAGTTATTTTTTTCCCAATATAGTCTTCACTCTGTCAATTTCTTTTTGCGCCGCTGTTTTAAATTGAACATCGGTTTCTTTTCTCTCTATAATTTGCTTATACATTGTTATAGCTTGATCGTATTTCGACATTTTTTCATAAGATTGACCCGCCATATAATACGACGTTGATATCCAATCAACTTTACTAAGCTTCGTTACTAAATATGGAACTTTGAGAAATTCGAGAATTGCTTGTTGATAATCCCCTTTGTAAAAATGTGCTTCTCCTATATAATATCTTAATTCCGCTTCAAGATCGAAATTACCGGCTTCTATTAGACTTTGAAGTTGAAATATTGATTGACCATAAAATCCCAATTTTTGGTAAAGCACGCCAATATCTATTTTCTTGTCAATTAAATCTTGCGCGTCCGGAAAACGCTCTATATATTTTCTAGTCAATTCTAACGCGCCATCAAACATTTCCATTTCTTTGTAAGTCATAATTAAATTGCTCATTGCTGACGGCACTAAATCCGGAGAAAGCTGTTCGTTTTCTACTATTGCCCTATATTGCCTAGAAGCCGCATCCCATTGTTCAAGATAATAATACGCATTACCAAGATTTAACCTTGCCCGCGGAATTATTGCGTCTTTCGGAAATAACCGAATTAACGAATCATAAACTTGAACAGCTACAGGAATCTTTTGATCAAGTTCATGCACACGAGCCAACCACAGAAATGCTTCCGGAACAACTTTTGATTTGGGATACTTCTTGATTACAATTTCAAATTTTTCTTTTGCTTTTGTTAGATCATCTTTTCGTAACTGAAACTTTCCTCGTTCCAATTCGAATTCTGAGGCATATTCATTCGCTCTTGGATTTGCTTTTAAAAAATCCATTGCTCTTTTGTCCGCTTCAAGTAAGTTATCTAATCTAAAATATGAAACGACAATTCTTGCCTGAAGATATTGTATCATACTATCATTTTTTGTTTGTGTAATCGCTTCATTGTACTTCTGTATGGCTTCGGAATATTTTTCATTCCGAAACAACATATCTCCAGTCTCAGCCGCAACAGCAACGTTCTTTACACCTGAGATTACCGACACCCGGCTCACTTCTTGTAAATATTTAGCGGCGGCATCTACATCGTTTTCTACTTTTGCCATCGAAGCAAGTGCATAATAAGCTTGTCCAGCCTGCGCTGTCGATTGATCTCGGGTTACATATTCTGCATACCATTTTTTTGCGTCTGACTTATTATTTAACCTTTCGTTGCAAACAGCAAGTTTAAATATTATTTTGCGTTCAGCTTCCGGTTCTATATTGGTAAAAAAGAAATCATTTTTAATTTTTTCATACGCTCTCACATACCAATCAATTGCTCTTTTATAATCAGCCACATTAAAGTATGCGTCGGCTTTTAAAGTTTCCAAATCAACACTAGCCCGACTATAGAAGTAACGTTTTTCAAGCAAATCATAATATTCAAGCGATTTCACCACATTTCCACTATCGGCGGCAAATTTTGCTAAACAAGATATTGCTTTTGCGCTTTGCGGATGATTCGGATTTTGTGAAATAAACGTATCGAGAACTTTTACTGCTGAATCTTTTAACGCTACTTCAACCAGCGACTTTCCTAATTGATATTGTGCAGATGGATAATTTTCGCTCCTGAGAAAATTTTTTAATATCAGTAAATATATCGGAATTGCGTCTTTGTAATTCTTCGTTTGGTAGTAGGAATTTCCTAATGCAAGCAATGCTAAATCTCTGCCCTGCGTTGCAGTTGATTTATTAATAAATTCTGTACCTAAAGCACGAATTTCATCGCCTTTATCAGTTAGTTTGAGTCGATGTATAAATGCGTTAACAACAGATTTTTCAGATAATGCGCTATTAGGATATTTAATAGAGATCGAGTCATATATAGCTATAGCTTTTAATAGATTAGCTTTTCCTATTTCGCTTTTTTCTCCCTCGTAAAACGCGAGCAATTCGAATGATTGTGCAAGTTTAAACCACGCATCTTTACGCAATGATTCTTCAATATCTAACTGTAGCGCAGATGTGTATTGTTGAGCTGCAAGTTGATAATCTTTTAAGTCGTGAAAATAAATTTCAGCCAATCTGAAAGCAAGATCACCTCTTGTTTTTTGCGCAATTACATCGCCAATTAAAAGTGCAAGTTTTTGGATGCTTTCTTCCTTACCGCTTCTATCGAATGCTTTGATTAAACGAATTTGATTTTGTATTTCCGGAATAAATTCACTGCTTGGATAACGATATTGCAAACTTTCGAATACTGCAACTGCGCCATTAGCATCGGCATTTTTCTTCTTCGCCATTCCTATCAGAAATGTGGCATCGTCAACCCATTCACTTTGTGGAAAGTTTTTAATTATCATTTCACAATAATCAATTGCAAGGTTGGCGGCATTAAGTTTGTTTAAAGCAATTTGTGCGCCCTCTATTAATATTCGCGGTAAATTGTAATCTAAAGGAAATTGAAGTCTGTACTGCTCTATAAGTTTAACAACTTCTGAATTATTTTCAGTAATTTTTGCCGCTTTTAGCGCTCCAATTAAAATTGCTCTATAATCAAAATTATTCAAGCTGTCTTGCAGGGCTTTTGAATAAAATTGCGCCGCTTTTCTTAAGTCTCCGGTTTTTTCAGCAGATACTCCTGCTTTGTACAAAGCTTCTCTATTGCGCATTGCTTTTATTTCAGCGGCTCGTTCAAAAAGATGCGATGCACGCGAAAAATCGCGAACACGCATGTTGGCTTCTGCCATTTCAATAAATGCGTCTTGCCTCAATAGTTTTGGCCCTTTTAAACTATCGTCAACCAGCGTTCGCCAAACTTTCATTGCTTCATCCAAATTTCCTGCAAAATTTTTCAGTGAACCAAGCATAAACAATGCTTCGTGATAACTTGCAGAATTTTTGAAATTTTTTGTTACTTCCGATATTGCAAGCTCAGCGTCATTATTTTTTCCTAACCCAATTAACGACTTTGCTAATAATACCAATGCCCGCGATTTTAATTGCGAATCATTAGTTGCATCAACAGTACGCTTGCTTTCTGCTCTTGCTTGTTCAAATTGATTTTCTGCAATAAATAATTCCGCAAGCCTCAATCGGGCAGGAAGCACCTCAGGCGTACTATATTCTTGCGTTAATACTCTCAATACACGACGAATATTCGATTTATCTCCAATTTTTTCATAATAATCTGCCGCTTTTAATAATGCTATTGGGGCAAATTTACTTTTCGGATGAAAAGTTTTTACTCTTTCAAAAGCTAATGCCGCTTCACTAAAATTTTTCAGGAAAACGTATTCTTCTGCAACATTCATCCAAGCTTCAGGAGCTTTGATGTTTTCAGAATATGTTAATGCAAAGTTCTGAAATGTTATTCTTGCATCTTCATGTTTTTTTAGTTTTGATTGTGTTAAACCGAGATAGAATCGGGCTTCAATTCCTTGTGGTGTGTTTGGATAAAGACTAATAAAAGTTTGGAATTGCTCTAAAGCAAGGTCATACAACTTATCTTTATAGAGATTCACCGCTAATTTGAAGTCTGCATTTTCCTTTGAATCCTGCCCTAAAACTATGAATAAAGGAATGAGTAATAAATAAAATATTATAAGTAACTTTTTCATCAGTGGAAAATTTAGGCAATAATCCTTCTATTAGCAAGAAGAGCGATAAGAGAGCAATTTTATATAAGAAGTAAATATTGCTATAAGTTTCAGAATTTATTAATTTAGTAAAGTGAAAAAAGAACATTCAAATTCAAACTATGAACAAATTGAATACTTATAATAACGATCAAATTTCAGATTCCAAATCCGAAATATGGATTGTGGAAGATTTTATATTATTTCGAGATTGTCTTTCTGAAGTCATCAATCTTACTACCGATTTAAAATGCACTAACAAGTTTGGATCCTGCGAGGAAGCATTAAATTTCTTATCAACTAATCCTGCTCCCAAGATAATTCTATTGGATATAGGCTTACCAGGCATAAGTGGATTAGAAGGTATTCAAAAGATAAAAGAATGTGATTCGTCTATTCAAATTATAATTATAACAATTCACGAGGATTGCGAGACAGTCTACCAAGCAATTTGCGCTGGTGCGGTTGGGTATCTATTAAAAACAACATCCGAGGAAAAAATGATTGAGTCGATACGCGACGTCCTAAATGGCGGTTCCCCAATCAATCCACAAATAGCGCGTAAAGTATTATCAACTTTTGCATCTTTAAATCAACCTGTAGTGGCAAGCTACTTAAGTTCGCAAGAAAGAGAAGTATTGAGATTGATGATAGATGGACTAACAAAAAAAGCAATAAGCTCTAAGCTTAATTTAAGTTTCCATACAATTGATACTTACATACGCAATATTTACACCAAATTACAAGTAAATAATCGAAGTAGCGCTATAGTTAAAGCTATCAAAAATCAAATTCTTTAATAGAATTTGTAACACTGACAAAAAACACCTAAGAACAAAATCACGTATTTGCGTGATACCGAATATCATATAGCGATATTATATTTGCAATAGCATGTTACAGTTCAACGGTAGTGTCCACCTGTAATACTGCATCCGATAAATCGGATCACTTACCATAGAAGCTGTGCGCATAAAACAGCTTTCAACAGTACGAAGCATACAGGGAGATGCTGAGACTGAAGGGGTATTAGGGGCAACGTCAAAACCAAGGCAAGGTATTAGTACCTTGCCTTTTTTATTTGTCTTAATATAATATTTGAACATATATAAACACGAGGTAATTGCTAAACAAATTATTTCTAGACATAGTTATTCTTATAAAAAAGCTTGAGCAATTATAAAATTAAAGAACAATGATAACCCCAAAGTGGCAAGCACAAAAAAAGTATACGATACGAACAGACACAAAATCGATGGAAATCTTGTCTCATTTGGCTAGTTTGTGCCATTTTTCTCTTTACTTCGAATACATTGTGCAATCTATACAAAAATAACTTTTTTCGACTTGCTATAATTTGACATTACAATTTTTGGTGTGTATAATTGAATAAAAATTCAAAATAATACGTAAACAAAATGCGAAGACGAGAAGGTAATAAAGAAAAAGCAATCATTAATGCGGCAATAAAAGTATTTGCAAAATTCGGTTACAACAATTCAAAAATTGTAACAATAGCAAAAGAAGCAGGCGTAGCTACAGGGAGCGTTTATTTGTATTATAAAAATAAAGAGGCAATATTACTTACAATATTCGATCAATTATGGCTTGAGCTTACACAAAATCTAAAAGTAACAATTAATCGATCAGATATCGGTCCTTCGCAAAAATTAGATATTATAATAGATAACTTTTTTAACCTATTTATAGCAAATCCTGCAATAGCAACCGTTTTTGTTAACGAACAACACATATTGATAAAAAATAGACGAGGCAATGTCGGAAAACACTATAATGATTTTTTTGATATTGCAGAAGAAATTATTCGTGAAGGTGTACAGAAAAAATTATTTAATGAAGCCGCTGATATAAGAATATTTCGCTATTTCATTATTGGTGGATTACGAAATGTCTTACGTCAATGGGCACAGCAACCCGAATTAATTACGTTAGACAACATACAAAAAAATGTGAAAAATTTTATCAAGCGTGGACTTGTTTAGCATTTGCAAGCTTATTAAAAAGTAGTTATCATGAATTCAAAAAATAAACGGGACGTGGCGCAGCCCGGCTAGCGCACTTGCTTGGGGTGCAAGGGGTCGCGGGTTCAAATCCCGCCGTCCCGACATAATCGGCTAATTTTAATAAAGAAGAATTGTGGATATAAAAACACGAAAAAAAATTATCCTGGTGGGCGATAAGGTTTTAATAGCCCCAGATAAAGAAAGCGATAGAACAGCACATGGACTTTATCTGCCACCGGGAGTAAAAGAAAAAGATAAAGTCCAAAGCGGATATGTCGTCCGCGTTGGGCCCGGGTATGCGGTTCCTAATCCACAATATATAGATCAAGAATCATGGTCAACAACTCCAAAAGACCCTGTAAAATACATCCCATTGCAGGCAGAAGAAGGAGACTATGCAATATTTATACGTGATGCGGCTATTGAAGTAGAATATGATGGTGAAAAGTATCTTATTGTATCGCATTCTTCAATATTAATGTTAATGCGCCCTGGAAACATAGAAGAATTTATTCAATAATATTTTATATATCGAATTTGAGTTATAAAATAATTTGAATTGACTTTATGCTTAGGATCAGTCATCAAAAACTGATTAATAATCAACAATCAATAAACTTACTATAGAGGAGAGATATATATGAAAAACTTAATCGGATTTATAGGACTTTTTATTATCGCGCTAATAGCAGCGCACCCATTGATGGCGCAAAAATCCATTGAGGTGCCTCAAGTCCAGGTTGGCACTTTTTCAACAACCGGCGCTGGCTTGGCAAGCGGTAGTGGCGATAGACAAATAACGGTTGCAGTTAACTTCCCGAAACCATTTAATGTAAAACCCGACGTAATAGTCTCTATAACAACAATTGACGCAGAAACAAAGTCAAATGTTCGTGTAAATGTAAAAGCTGATGGTGTTTCGCGTGATGGATTTACTGTAGTGGTAAAAACTTGGGCAGATTCTAAAGTGCATAATATTCAAGGTAGTTGGGTTGCAGTTGCACCGACCACAGTTAAAGTCAAGTAATTTTTTTTCCTTGATCTGTTATAAAAAACTGCGATGCAATATAAGATGCCTCGCAGTTTTTTTTATCAAATGCTAAAATGAGTGGACAACAACTATATTATAAAATTGCAGTTCCTAACAATCAAATTCAAAGCTCTCGAACAATCCTCATACTATTACACGGTCGTGGAAGCGATGAAAACGATCTATTAGAACTATCAAATTATTTAGACTCACGTTTGGTTATTGTAAGCATTCGGGCACCACATAAATATCAATTTGGTGGATATACCTGGTTCGATCTCGATGAAAAATTGGAAGCCGATTGTAATCAAATTATTAAAAGCGCTATTTTACTTAGAGAATGCATCGGTAATATAAAAGAATTATTTCAATTAAATTTCAATAAAATATTTTTAATGGGATTTAGTATGGGAGCTATGATGGCTTTTGTTAATTCCCTTTTATTTCCGAATTTATGTGACGGAGTGATAGCGCATAGCGGATTTTTACCCAAATCTGAAAATCTAAAATACGAATGGGATAAAATAGATAATTTATCTTATTATATGGCGCACGGAATATATGATCAAACAATCCCACTAACATTTGCAAAAAGTACTCTCCAATTATTACAAGAGAAAAACGCTAATGTTACATATCAGGAATATCCTATAGCTCATTCAATTAGCGAGGAAAGTATAAGAGATATCAACATTTTTCTAGAACGCTTCTTATAATTTCGTTTGAAGGATTTAGATAATTCATTTATTTTTTCATAAACTAAAATAGGCGCTACTTTTATGATGTTGTTTTGTAGTAAAATATTTCTATTATTTCTTAGTTTCACTTTTTTAGGGTACAATATAAGCGACCAGAAAGATTTGATTAAATCTATCATAAAATCAATTCAACAAAAATATGCACCGGATAAACGGACGGCTATATTTAATATTTCTTACCGGCAAACAAAATCAGGAATTGTACTGCGTGGCAAAGTCGATAATGCTGACGCAAAAAAATCTCTTATAGACACATTAAGCTTATCATTTAAAAATAATATAATAGATCAGATTAGAATTCTTCCTGATACAAATTTGTGCAAATATCCATATGGAATAATATTAACGGAAGTTTGCGACATGAGGCGTAAGCCTAATGACAGTGCGGAACTTGTAAATCAAGCTTTAATGGGTTCAATTGTGAAAATCATAGATAAAGAAAGAAAATTCCTTTTAGTTCAAACTCCTTGTAAATATCTTGGATGGATAGATAGCTCTGTAGTAATTCAAATGAGCCAAGATGGCTTGAATCATTGGAATAAAACACAAAAGATCATTGTAACGGCATTACAAGGTAAAATCACAAAAGAACCGCTAATTAATTCAACTCTGATTACTAATGTATCTATAGGTTGCATTGTTAAATGCGACAGCATTCTGAATAAATGGACACTAGTAGAATTGTCGGATGGAACAACAGGGTATATCCAAAGCGATGGCATTGAGAATTATGAAAAGTGGGTAAAGAATCGTTCGTTAACAGTTAAAAACATTGAAAAGACAGCGAAATTATTTTTGGGAACACCATATCTTTGGGGTGGAACTTCAGCCAGAGGATTGGATTGTTCTGGGTTTGTAAAAATGGTGTTCAGATTAAATGGCTTAGAATTAAATCGTGATGCAAACCAACAAGCTTTACAAGGCGCACATATTGAACCAGGTAATAATTTTGATAGACTTAAAAAGGGGGATTTACTTTTCTTCGGGAAAAAAGCAACAACTAAGAGACAAGAACGAATTACACATGTAGCAATTTACTTAGGTAATAAAACGTTCATTCATAGTTCAGAGCAAGTCAAATTGGGTAGTTTCAATCCATCATCAAAATATTTTGATAAATCATTATTAAAGAAATTCGTTAGAGCGCGCAGATTAATTTAAGCTGTTCCTAATTTTTATATAAAAGGAGATGATATGACATTGACAGATAGTATTCGTTCGATTTCAAAACAAGTTATTTTTATTATGACGGCTCATGCCATTGTTTATACGCTTCATTTTTATGCCCGCCAGAAAATTGATTTTATGTTCATAATAGATGCGTACTTACCTTTACTTCTAATTCTGTGTTTAGTTCCTTTGTTGTCATCCTTATTTCTTTTGACTCAAGCCAGTCGCCAGAGTTCGATAATTTTGCTTGGCTCACTTCCAGCAGAATTGATTTATAATATCTACACAAGATTCATTGCATCTCCATATATAAGCAATTTACCCGCTAATTATTCTTGGAAAATTATTTATGAGGTTACGTATGGTTGCATACTTGTTATGGAGATCGTTGGCTTTTGGTTAACACTAAAAATTATTAAAGAATTTCACAAATTCATGAAACAGCAATCTATTAATTCTACAAATCTTTAAACGTTGAAGCAGTTCTCCCCAAATAAAAAACACGAGACTGTTAAAATTGTACTTCTATTAATTACAATATAATAGAGACTTCTGAAATATTTGTTTCCAATTTCATTGCTAAATATTCGATAAAATCGAGATTGCTCTCAATGACTCGAAATTTTTTTCAGATGTCTCTAATAGTAATTATGACTTTACATAGGCGTACAAATATGTTATTACATAACAAACTTTTTCGAAACTGTATATGTTTAAGTTATTGACTATAAGTGTTTGAATAGTGTTTTTTCAAATAATAGAGTGAAGCGAAACATTTGTTCTTTATTTTGATGTTTGGGAAATATTAGGTAATAAATCGATATGGAAAAGGAGAACTTAGTAGCTCGGCTTTTTATTTAGAGTTTCAAATATATTGATTCTTTCCAAAAATCGTGCTAATGTTTAATAACTTAATGAGATGTAAATTATGGCGATAAAACAATTAATACTAATATTAGTTTTAAGCATTCAAACTTTTGGCCAGCAAAACAATGAAAAGTTTGTAAATGTAATTAATAGATTAGTAGAAGCAATGAATACATCGAACTATGAAGCTATGGTAAGTGAATATGATTCAGGAATGTTGACTGCTTTTCCTTTAAATAAGACTACTATATTTTTTAAGAATCTAGAAAATCAATATGGGAAAGTAAGTAGAATTGAAGCGCCTCAGATTAAAGGGGCAGATCATGCTATTTGCGTTATGTTTTTCGAACGTGGGGCACAAGTATTAAATATTTATTTAACAGATCAAGGAAAAATTAAAGGATTTCTTTTTACAACTCATATTGTAGCAGAACCAACGCCAACACCTAAACCAACAGAAACACAACCGACACAAATTCCTCCAACTACGGCGGCGACAGATCCCAAACCAGAACAACCTACAACAATAGTTAAATCTGAACCTCAACCTGTGCCTCCGGTTGTCGCAGATAAACAGCAGACAGTATTATATCCGCCATTCAAAGGAACTTGGGCTGTAATTTATGGTGGAGAGTTACGCGAAGGCGCCGCGCAAAGAAACTTGCTGCAACAACAATATGCTTACGAATTTTCTGCCACAAATGAAGCAGGTCTTAGATATAATAAAGATGGTAAAACAAACGAAGAATATTATGGATATGGGAAAGAAGTATTAGCACCAGCTGATGGAATTGTAGTGGAGACAATAGATGGAATTAGAGAGAATTCACCGGGGTTACGTAATCCTTATGCGGCTATCGGCAATGCAATTATTATACAACATACAAATCGTGAATATTCGGTACTTTCATATTTAAAACAAGGCAGTGTAAGAGTCAAAGTCGGTGAGAATGTTAAGCGCGGGCAAGTAATTGCATTATGTGGCAATTCAGGTAACTCGACCGAACCCGTTATTCATTATCACCTACAGGATTCGCCTTTTATGCAAACTGCAAAGGGATTGAAATTTTACTTCGAACGCGTAACAGTATTTAAAGATGGTACGAAAGAATTAAAACTTAATCATCTACCGATGTCGGGAGAGATTTTAAGCGCTGAATAATGGTTAGATGTTTAGCTTTCCATCTATCATAGAGAACAACAGTTCATAATCAATTGGCTTACTCAAAAAGTGGTCAGCACTTAAACGATAAGCGGCTTGCAATACTTTTTTATCTATAATACCACTAATGAAGAAAAAGGGAGTATGTCGTAACGCGGAGTGTTCTCTTAATTTCTTTAAAAAACCTACTCCATCTAACTGCGAATTTGGAAAAAGAATTTCAGAAATAATTATGTTTGGCTTCTGATTTATAAGTATTTGAAGTGCGTCTTCAGTTTTTTGCGCCATAAAGATAGTAAAGCCGCGTTGCTTTAATACCTTGCCTAATGCAACAAGATCGTCTCGATTTGAATCGACTACCAAAATCGTTCCACGCGTTTTAGAGAGCTTTTTAATTTCATCAAATCTTTTTTCAGCAATGGTTTGTTCTTCCGGTGTGATTCCGTATTTATCACGCATTGTTTGAAGCGCTTTTTGCTCTAAATCGGTCATTATATTATCACGCCACGCAATACGCAACGCTTCAAGGTATGCTTCAATTTTGATTTCTTGCTCATACTGTTGATGCGCTTCATTCGTAATTCCAAAAAGTTCGCGCATTGTTTCAAGTTCTTTTGCCTCCTGCTCCGTCACTTTTCCGTCGGACCAAACATCCCTAAGCAATTCTCTATACATCAACGAGCTTCCGCTTTTCGGCAAGGGCGGCGGCTGTTTGTTTTCAACTTGCGGTGTAATTTCTGCAACTTGTTTAACAGCGGATTTAAGAAGTTTTGCGCCTTCAGCGCTTTCTTCCAACATTAATGCATCGATTCGTTCGGAATACGCTTGGGCATAAAAATTATTTGCATCAATTTTATACACCCGAGCTACTTCATCTAACGCCCTTTTATAATTCTTTTTATTGATATATTCTTCTGCCACCGCTAAATGTTGCGAGATTAACGCCATTCGTTCTTCCAAAGACATTTCCGCTGTCCCTTGGTGCGCAACTTCTTTTTCATGAGCGCGCTTATTCATTAATTTGACTCTTTCGAGAAACGAACGAGCATAGTTATTCTTCGGATCTAGGTCTAACGCTAATTCTATTTCCCTGATAGCTTCTTCATAGCGTTGAAAACGAGTGTGCTCGTCAGCAGTACGTAAATGTTTGCCTATACGCTCTTTAATTACTTGTGGATCAACTTTATTTTCTTCTGCCATAATATATTATTTCATTATATGTGCTTTAATAGTTACTACTGCAACATAATAATAGTTTAGAAAAAGAATATCAAATGCGATATACCAAACGATACATTTACCTAAATATGCCAAATTGCACAATCACAACACTGCCTAACTCTGTATCAGCAATGTACGAATTTAGATGTTTGAAAGATGTATTTGTTGAATACCAAATTTTTGTATTTGTATTTTTTTGAGTCTCAGAATTAATAGATTCCGCAAATGTATTTAAGGATTGAATTTTTTCAATCGCTGGCAAGTTGCCAGCAATAATTGTCCCTTTTCTTGAATTCTCAACTAAGCTTGTAATTATATTTAAGCATTTTTCTTGTTCCTTAACTGCCACTTTTTCTGGCAGTTGACTGCTAATTATAGACACAGAACCTACTCCAACATCAATCACTGTTTGCAGTGCTGATTCATAATAATCCGATTTCACGACATCGAACAAGTGGTTAAACTGAGAAAGAATAGGATACATTGAAAAAACCGCATTTCCAGTTTGTCGCCCGGACATGTTGAGCATTTCACCAAATGCATTTCGCCATTCCATTTGAGCGGTAAGTTCATTCACAATGTCTATTCGTGTTGATAGACTTGGATAACGCGATATGCCCTGTACCGCAAAAATTTCAACCCCCTCGCGCTTAAGAATTTTTACTAAATTTGAAATGTGTCTACGTTCTATTCGTTTATTCAAATTAGTTAAGCTTAAACTTGCAACTCGAATTGTAATTTCAGGTTTTGCAATAACAGTTTTCTCGACCTTTGGAGCTGTTGAAGGACAACCCCAAAAAATTACTGCTATTAAAATTGATATAATATTTTTTAATAGAGACCTCTGAAAAACTGAAAACATTCTATAAAACGAAATAACCGCACTTTTACAGGTAAGTTTGTCACCCTGCGAAGGGCGTAGGATTTTACAGATTCTATTGGGATTGTAATAACTTTTCTTACATAATATTTTTGATGTCTCTATTAAAAATTTATTTAAAAGCATAATAAGTTTTCCCATATATTTAAGCATTCCATCTGCCGGCTATTTTTGTTCCGCATTTTCTGCAACCGTCGTCGGAAATGTGATTGTTTAAAATTCTAAACCCACAACGCTCAATTAACAATTCATTACACACCCAACAATATGTATTTTCATAATTGTGTGTTTCACCCGGTCTATTACCTGTATAAACAAAATGCAGACCGGCTTTGTAACCTATTTCGGCGGCGCGTAGGAGCGTGGAAATTGGAGTTACTTTTTCAGATGACGACATTTTATAATCTTGATGAAATGCAGTTACATGCCAAGGAATATTTGGAGAAATAGAAAAAATAAAATTTGCAATATCTTTTAATTCTTCATCTGAATCATTCATTTTAGGTATTATAAGAGTTACTATTTCAATCCATTTCCTTTGATTAAAAAGCAATTGAATTGTGTCAAGTACATTTTGAAGAATTCCGCCCATTTGTTGATATGATTTTTGCCTGAAACTTTTTAAGTCAATTTTAAAAAGGTCAATCCATGGATTTAAATAATTCAGAACTTCCGAGGTTCCATTTCCATTGGATACATAAGAAGTAACTAAGCCCTCTTTTTTCGCTAACTTGAAGATTTCAACTGCCCATTCCGTAGTAATAAGCGGCTCATTATATGTACTTGTAATAACCGGAGCTTTATGTTTGACAGCAAGATCGATTATTTCTTTGGCGGTTACTTCCTGAATAGAAGATACAGCATGTGGATCTCGCAACGACTGAGAAGTTATCCAGTTTTGACAAAACGGACAGTGATAATCGCAGCCAAGCATACCAAAGCTTAATGCGTTAGATCCAGGATATGCATGAAAAAAGGGTTTCTTTTCGATTGGATCAACAGCAATCCCTGAAACATAACCAAATGGTACAAATAATTTTCCATTTTTGTTAAATCTGATTTTGCATATACCATCTTTACCGGACGGAATCTTACACCGATGGCCACAAGCAAAACATTGCACCCACTCCTGCTTTTGTTGGGCATAGAGTGTTCCCTCTTTTGTATGACTATCTAAAATATCTTTAAGAGTCATATTACAAATTTTTAAAAAATAAAAACCGAACTAAAACTATACGCTTAATACTTTCTGAACCATAATTATCAATTCGTTTGGCTTGAAAGGTTTCTGAATAAAATGTACGCCTTTTTCCAATATTCCCCTATTGGCAACTACATCTGCAGTATAGCCGGACATATAAATTGTTTTTAACCCTGGTTTAATTGATTCGATACGGTTCTTCAATTCTCTCCCATTCATTCCGGGCATCACTACATCAGTGATAAGAAGTTCTATTTTCTGTTTATTTTTTTCAACAAGAAGTATTGCATCACCCGGAGATTGAGCGGTAAGAACGTTATATCCGTACATCTCTAAAGTTATTCTATTCAATTCGAGAAGATCTTTTTCGTCCTCAACAATTAAGACAGTTTCATGCCTGCGTTGCGGTTCTTGCATTGTAAATTCAGACCGTTTTTCTGCTTTACCGTAAAATCGAGGGAAGTATAATTTGAAAGTCGTGCCTTGCCCTATTTCACTATTAATTAAAATAAATCCATTGTTTTGTTTCATTATTCCAAAAACTGTTGATAAGCCAAGTCCAGTCCCTTGTCCTTTTGGTTTTGTAGTAAAGAATGGATCAAAAATTCTCGATTGAGTTTCATTATCTATCCCTTTTCCGCTATCACTAAAAGAGAGCAAAACATATTCACCTTGTACGACATCTATATATTCTTGCGCATCGGATGCATCGATGACTACATTTGAGGTTTTTATGACAATTGATCCTACATCTTCAATTGCATCACGCGCATTAGTAGCTAAATTGGCTAATATTTGATCTAATTGCGTTGGATCGAATTTAATATTCCATAAATCATTTGCCAAATTAAGCTTTAGTGAAATATCTTCGCCTAACAGGCGTTCTAACATTTTTGAAAGAGTTGAAAGAGCATCATTTAAATTAACAACAATCGGCATAATGACCTGCCTACGAGCATAGGCAAGCAATTGCTTTGTAAGATTTGCTGAACGTTGGGCGGCATTAGTGATTGCATTAATATTTTGCATTAATGGATCAGAAGGAGTAAGACTTTTTTCAAGTAACGACGCATAACCAAGAATTACGCTTATCATATTATTAAAATCGTGCGCTATTCCACCTGCCAGTCTGCCTACCGCTTCCATTTTTTGAGACTGCATTAGTTGAGCTTCCAATTGCTTTCGCTCGCTTATATCTTCAGCAATGCCAACAAGTCCGATAACAGTACCATTTTCATCTTTAACTTGAGATGTGCGAAGCAAAACTGGAAATTCTTTCCCATCTTTTGTTATGTTTAGTGCTTCTCCACGCCATGGCATTACCCGACTTTGTTCAAGAATTTGCGTGTGAAGATCCGGTGGATTATTAGAAGACCACACTAAACTTACATGTCTTCCAATTACTTCATTACGTTCGTATCCATAAGTTCTCAGAAATGCTTCGTTCACAAACGTATATTTATCTTCAAGATTTGTGATGGTGGCAATTTCAGAAATACTTTCCATCGTGTGTGCTAATAACCGTTTAGTTTCATCTGCCTGCTTTCTTTCGGTTATATCTCTTACAAATGCGCAGTCTAATTCTTGTCCGCCGAATTTTATATAATTGGCAATAATCTCAACTGGAATCAACCGTCCGTCTTTAGTTTTATGAATAGTTTCGCGCGTTAAAGTTCCATATTGTTTTATTTTTTCCCAAGCTTCCGTCCAATGTTCGATAGAAAATTGCGAATCAATATCCATCAGAGACATTTTTATTAATTCACTGCGTTTATAACCAAGCGTATTACAAGCTGATTGATTAACATCAACTATCTTAGCGTTGGAATCAATCCAATATATTGCATCTGCCGCATGATCAACAGTAAAACGCGTTAATTGTAATGCTTCTTCAATTATTTTTCGTTCAGTTATATCTCTTGCCGCCGCATAGATCAAATTTCCAAATGGAAATGACCGCCATTCTAACCATCTATAAGCACCATCTTTACATTTATACCGGTTCACAAAATTAAGCACTTCCTTTTGTTTGCCAAGTTCGGCAACGACTTCTTCAGTTGATTTTATATCTTCCGGATGCACAAAATCTAAAAATTTCTTTCCTTCTAATTCGTGAAGAAAGTATCCTAATGCAATTTCCCATTCTTTATTCAATCGACGGAAATTTCCATCTGTATCGGCAATACATAACAAATCGAGTGAGTTAGTAAAATAGTTATCCAGTTCTTTTGTCTTTTCACGCAATTCTTTTTCAGTGCGCTTAACTTCTGCAATTTGTTGTTCCAATTCCTTGTTTATGCTTCGTAATTGAGTTGTCATGCTGTTAAAAGCTTCAGCAAGAGCGGCGACTTCCTTTGGACCCTTTATCTCCGCTAAAATATTTTTTTCACCGCCAGCAATTGATGTTGCTGTATTCATGAGATTGACTATCGGAATAGAAAGCCGCTTTGCAACATAAATTCCTAAAATGCTGATTATAAATACAATTAAAACGAGTGCGATAATTGCAATAATTATTTCAATTATAGTTTGGCTATATGCTTCTTCCCAGGGCAATTCTGTAACAACTGCCCAATCCGGATTCCCAAGTGGAACGTAAGTTCCAACAACCGTTGATTGTTTAATGCCTTTATACGTGCTTACAAACGGCGAACGTAAAGAATTTGTATCGAGAATAAATTCGGATACTGCAGATATGTGTTTAACATTTTCATTCTGCAAAACACGAGAAGCATCTCCAAAAGAGATTAAATTTCCGTTTCTATCTACAACATAAGCGTAACCAGTATCGCCAATTTTTATTTGGTCGACCAAATCCCACATGAATTTTAAATTGATTTCTGCTACTACCGAAGCTTGGACATCACCTACTATATCCTTTACAGGAACAGCAACAACTACAAGCGGCTCTAAAGTGAACTCATCAATATAAACAGGGCTTAAATAAGTAAGACCTAATTTAATTTGTGCAATTATTTCTTTTTTAAATTTTAATTCATACCTCATAAACTCCATTCTTGAACGACGTGAAACACGCGATGTTTCTTTTTCTTCCTTGTCAAATATTATTATCTGTTTAAATGAAGGTTGAATTCCTAGTAATCCATGCAAAATCTCTTTTCTGCCAACCACTGTCATTTCATTCGGATTATATATCCAAAATATTGTTTCCAAAACGCTTATTTTTTCAAGCAAAAAATTACTTACAGTTTTTGCGGCATCATGCGCTATTAAATGTTGGTTGGTATAAATTGCAGTTTGGTGAACACGAATATTAAAGAAAAGAAGCAAGCCGCCCAATATTATTAAGCCAATTAGACTGACGCCAAAAAAAGAAGATGTGAGAGTTGTCGTTAAGCTTCTATTTCCCTCTAACCTAAAAATATTTTTCATTAATTTTATTCAAGAATATTAATTACTTTATTTGCCTGCTTTAAGATGCCCTCGGGAATTTTAATGCCTAATTGTTTTACAGCCACTAAGTTTATTTGTAGAAAATTTTCTGCCGACACAACAGGGATTGTACCTGCACGAGCTCCTTTTAATATTTTATCAGCTAAAGGCGCGGCTTGTTTGCCAACTGCCACATTATCGGTGGATACTCCAAAAATTGAACTATATCCTTCAACCATCATTAGTGCGCCTCCAAACGGAATTTTATATTTTACAGCATATTTCGCTAATTCCAAAAAATATGGCGGCATAACTGCAAGAGGTTCAGCTATCATTAATATCGCATGAATATTCGTTTTATTATTTACTACTTGCTTTTTTAAGTTTTCGCGCAATTCTTCAACAGAACTAGCCGGAGCTTCGATAAGTTTTATGCCTGCATCATTTGCAGCTATACGTAATACTTCTAATTGACTCGGCACTATCGGATTATTTCGCTTATAAGGAATAAAAAATGTTTTTGCTTTTGGCGCTATTTCGCACATAATTTCAAATCGTTTTATCGTAAGATCAGGGCCAGGATATCTTACACCGGTAATATTCTCTCCCGGCTCCTTTATACTTTTAACTAAATTAACCCCCTCAATATTTGCGTTTGCAAATAAAATTGGAATTGAAGAACCTCGTGCAACTTCTTTTGTCTTCAAAGTAGCGTCTGTTGGAAAAACAAAAATTAGATCGACTTTATCACTCACAAATTTCTTTGTTATAATCTCTACAGAATCCACGTTCGATTCGGCTCTTTGAATATCATAGTAAATATTTTTTTCTTCAACATACCCTAACTCAGACATCTTTTGTTTGAATCCGTCAATCGTATTAGCAAAAAAACCTAATCCGCACATTATTCCTACACGATATTTCTTAACGGGTTGTCCGCATTGAATAAAACATAAGGTTAAAATTATTAGAAGGGTGATATAGCGGACATTAGATAAATTATTACGTATGTAAGCACTGAGGTTATTCATGGGTTTATCCTTTATTATTGTATGCTTACAACCAAATTAAGTTTCGAAAGTAACCAACTATTAGAAAAATAATTCTCGAAAATTGGCTACAACATTTTTATAGAGGCAACTCGTTCTAATATAAATTAGTTTAACTTCACCTGCAAATGTGTTCTTCATTTTTGAAAAAACATAAATTAAGGCATTGCCAATAGTCTAAGTTTTTTAATGTTCTCGATATCTTCCTTCATATCTTCACCCTTCGGCGTTTCAAGAATTTTGGGAGTATCGAGAAATCGCTGATCATTCATAAGCAATCGGAAACCTTCAAGACCGATTTTCCCTTTCCCAATATGTTCATGCCTATCTATACGAGAGCCGCATTCCCGTTTTGAATCATTCACATGAAATGCAACTAATCGTTCCAAACCGATAATATCATCGAACTCATTAAATGTCTTTTCCCATCCCGCTTCGTTCGATATATTATATCCAGCGGCAAAAATATGACATGTATCTATACATACGGCCATTCTATTTTTTTCTTCAATCAAATCAATTATTGCCTGTAGTTGTTCAAACCTATAACCGATAGCGGTTCCTTGACCGGCAGTTGTTTCAAGAACACTTTTTACTTTGTAACCTGTTGTTTGCCCATGAATTATATTCAATGAATCTGCAATAAGTTTGATTCCATCAACTTCGCCTTGACCCATGTGTGAGCCGGGATGAAAATTCAAATACTCGATTCCGAGTTGCTCACAACGATCAAACTCGTCTTTTAATGTAGCGCGTGATCTTGACAATATCATCTTATTTATTGCGCATAAGTTAATTAGATAAGTATCATGAGCCATTACGTATTTGATATCTGATTGCGTAAGCTTTTCTTTGAATAATAAAATTTCTTTGTCAGATAATTTCTTACCGCGCCATTGATTGTTGTTCTTAACAAAAACTTGCATAACATTACAGCCAATTTTAGAAGCGCGTTCTACAGATGTGTGCATACCGCCGGCGATAGACATATGCGCGCCTAGCAAATATGGATTAAGATTTTTTGTCGCCATTAATTAATATATACCTTTGAAATATAGTTGGTGCAAAAAAATTATAAGTTTTTATGCACTATTTTCGCTCCATCAAATCCATTGAATTTGGTAGATGACGCTGTGCTGTAAGCGCCTATATTTTCTGTAAAAAGAAATTCTCCAACCTCTAAATCACCCGGCAATGCAATTCCAAGAGTAATTTTATCGAAGCTGTCACAGGTGGGACCGACAATGGCGCATATTTCCTGAAATCCATTTCTAAAAGAATTGAAGTTCGGAATCCAGTGATCGTACACTACACCTGAGAAAGTATGATAAACACCATCGTTAATGTGATAAAATACCTTTCCGTCTCTTCTAGCTTTTCCAATAATTTCTGCAACTAATGTTGCGGCGGTTGCTACAATAAATCGTCCTGGCTCGGCAAGTATCTCTATATCGTCTGGGAAAAGTCTTTTAATTTCGGAATTTAAAATATCAGCAAGTTTTTTAAAATCCGGAACTTGCGGATCATACGGAACAGGAAAACCACCGCCAATATCAACAATGTTTAACTTATAACCTTTCTTCCTTGCATCGTTAAAAATCTCTGATGTAATTGCGAGCGCTTCGGTATAATTATCAAAGTTTGTGCATTGACTCCCGACATGGAAACTAAGACCTTCAACAGTAAGTCCTGCATCAAACGCATGTTGAATTAATTTTGACGCTTCTGCTGGTTCAGCCCCAAATTTCGACGCCATCTCAACTTGCGAACCGGTATCCGGAACCTTTAGTCGTAATACAAGCCCAGCCGTATTGCAATAAGTTTTAATCTTTTTGATTTCATCAAAATTATCATATGTAACTAATGGTTTATATTCCTTAATATTTTGAAGCGTATGCCGATCCTTAATTGTGTTGGAAAAAATTATTTTATCCCAAACGAAATGCTTTCTATCTTTCTCTTTGAAGTTAATTATATACTGATAGACCTGCATGAATTCATTGTAAGAAGCGACATCGAAACTCGAACCTTCCTTAAAAAGCGTTTCAATAATTTCCTGCGTAGAATTTGCTTTTACGGCGTAATAACATTGAATGCGCGGAAGATGCTTTTTGAATATCCTATAATTTTCTCGAATTTTTTCGTGGTCAAGAATGCACAAAGGCGATCCATGCTTAGCGACTAATTTTAGAAGTTCTTCTTTCATATTCTGTCCTATAAAATAAGATATCCCAAATCACAAGGGATACCCTTTGTGATTGCTGGCGTTCTTAGCGGTTTTCATTATTATTAAATAAGTTTTTTTATGAGAGCCCTTAGCTCTTCAACTTCTTTATTATTTTCAAGATAAGATTTGATAAGTTTTTGTCGAAGTTCTGCGCCTCTATCATATAAACGTTTCAATTTTTTAGGTTTTGTTGTTTGAATTACGTATGCCGCTAATAGCGGAAAAGCAACAGTAACATCAATGTAAGCTGTTACTGTTTCATCTAATTTAGATGGGTCTATTTTACCCCAGCTTGCCGCTTCACTTGGTGGCGCGCCAGAAAGTCCACCTGTATCGGGACGTGCATCGGTGATGTTGATGTCGTAATCCTGCCCAGCTTCCGGTATCATAAGCACTTCTTGAATTTGAGGTTCTGTTTGAAGCATAAAATTCTTTGGACTTCCGCCGCCTATAAGTAGTACACCGGTTTTTCCGTTTTCGTATTTTTTTGCATTAAGAATAATTGCCGTTGAATCATTCACATCAATACTCGGATTAATTTTCAGCTTAAATTTATCAAGCAAACCCGATGCTTCAGCAAGCAATTCCAATCCGGCTACATTCATTCCGATTGTAGAATCACCTGGCGATGAAGTAAAAACCGGAATACCATTCCGATAAGCGGCGGCAAGAACGCTTACTTGACCGATATTATTTTTTCGTTCATATTCATCTACTACTTTTCCGAGAAGATGATAAAATTCTCGTGTGCCCATTTCCTTCTGAAATTCAGGACGCAGCATTATTTTGCGCAAAATTTTATCTGTCTCCATCAATACATCTTGATAATCGAACAGGATGTCATAAATTCTTGTAACGCCTTTATCGCGCAAGTCGGCATCATCAACATTATGACTGCCGCGAAACAAGGGCATATTGAATGCAAAATGGAGGTCGTGATACATGTTTGCTCCGGTAGCCACAAGCCAGTCAACAAAGCCGTGATTCATTAAAGGAATTATTGTTGAAGGTCCGAGTCCGGCTGGAGTTAGCGCTCCGGCGATGCTTAGCCCGATAGTAACATCATCCTGCGAATATTTTTCTTTCATTAATTGGCAGGCGGCACGCAATCTGCCGCCGTTATATGCATCCATATTATCAATAATAGATGCAAGACTCATTTCCGGTGAAACAGGTTTAGGTAGAACTCGTTTTCCTTGAAGGTATTTTTCTTTGCCGGGACACTCTTTTTTATGATGATCCATTTATTACCCTTTCACAAACTATAAAATCAATATTTATTTGCTGTATGATAACCAAAAATGATTCGTTGTGCAACGGTTGAAGTTTATATAAACATACTGAATGTAAATAAAAACCCGACATTTTTGAATAGAAAGTAAAATGTCGGGTATAGATGAAACAGCAAATTATTAAACTTAATTCTTTCCTGCGAAATTGCTATTCGTTATTTACCTTTTATCTTTTCTAACAACTCACCGGCTTCTTTCCTGAAGATATCGTCATCTTCATCTTCCGTAGGAAGTGTTGCAATTTTAGTCAGATGCTCGCGAGCTTTTGCATATTCTTTCATTTCAATATATGCCTTAGCACAATCGAGTCGATACATAATAAATGTAGGACGAAGTTCAATTGATTTCTCATAATTCTTGATTGCATCATCCATATTTGCCCAACCAATTCCGAGAGGCCATCGAACAAATTTTGGTTTTTCGCAAAGTTTTACATGCGTTCTACCTAAGACGTAGTACGCTGCAGGTTCATTGGCATCTAACAAGATTGCCTTCTCACAGTCCGCTTTAACTTGCTTCACTAAACTCAGAGATTCAAACACACCGCGGAAAAGCGCTATGCGTCCATTCGCTATGGCTACACGAGTATATCCCATTGCACCATTCGGATTAACCTCTACAGCTTTCTTTGCATACTCTAAAGATTTCTCATAAAATTCCAATTGTTTTTGTTTTTCCGCATCTGTTTTTGTAGGCAAATGCTCGCCTATATCAACATAGGCACGGCTTAGTTTCCATAATATTTCAAAATTATTCGGCGATAATTTTAAAGCTTCGTTATATTTATCGAGAGCATTCTGATTATCAAAAACTTTTTCAGCAAAGTTATCTCCTTCGCTAATAAGTGTGCTCACTTTGCTCGAATCAATTAGTAAAGCATTAGCTCTTTGCATGAAAATTAAGAGAAGAGCAACACACAAGTACAGGAAAAATATTTTAAAGTGTTTCAATGTAATCCTCCTTTGATTAAGAAGTGATATTAATGGTATTTAGGAATTACGCGCTTGTAATTTTTTTAGTTCATCACGAAGTTGCGCCGCTTTTTCGTAATCTTCTTTTAAGATCGCGTCATTTAGTTTTTTCTCAAGTTGCTCGCGTTCTGTAAGTTTTGGTTTATCTGCTTCTTTTTGGCCAATCTTGGGAATTGAGCCGGTTTGCTTTTCGCTTTCTTCACTTTCTGCTATAAACGATGCCTCGTCCATGACCTTCTCAGCAACATAAATTGGAACGCCAAATCTTACAGCTAAAGCAATTGCATCGCTCGGTCTCGAATCAATTCCTTGCGTTTCAAGTTCGAGGCGCGCAAAAAAAGTGCCGTCTCGAAGATCATTTATAAACACATTAACTAAATCCCCGCCTAACAATTCAATAACATTCTTCAGTAAATCGTGCGTAAGAGGACGAGGCGGTTTAATGCCTTCAATTTCTAACGCAATCGACTGCGCCTCGAATGCGCCTATAATTATTGGCAAGCGTCTATCGCCATTGACCTCTTTTAAAATCAATGCATACGCGCCTCCGCTAGATTGACTACTCGATAATCCCATTATGTCTACTTGTACTTTTTCTTCGTCAGACATTTTTATTTCCCAAGAAGTTTTTTTAATTCTTGTGTTAATGCCGGAAGTACTTCAATCGCGTCGGCAACAATTCCGTAATCAGCAACTTGAAAAATTGGAGCGTCTTTATCCTTATTTATAGCTACAATATACTTCGAGGATGACATACCTGCAAGATGTTGTATTGCCCCCGAAATACCTACTGCAAAATATAGAGTTGGCGATACTGTCTTTCCGGTCTGACCGATTTGTTCCGAATGCGGACGCCAACCTGCGTCCACCGCGGCTCGTGATGCGCCTGTAGCCGCGCCTACAACGCTTGCCAATTCTTCAATCAAATTAAAATTTTCTGGACCTTTCAATCCGCGTCCGCCAGATACTATTATATCTGCTTCTGCTACATCTAATTTTCCTGATGCCTGATTTATTTCCTTTACATGTGAGGCAAAATCTACATCTGACAATGCAATATTTAAAGATTCTATGTTTGAGGAAGAACCACTGCTATTTCCTGTCGGAAAAACTTTCGGACGCAATGTAAATATCTTTACGTGAGAATTTATTTTGACATCTGTTAATAACTTACTCGCATAAATAGGGCGCGTAGCTATTAGCTCGCCATTTTCAATTTTTAAAGCTGTGCAATCGGAGGCAAGACCGGCATCGAGTTTAACCGCAACACGCGGCGCGCAATCTTTTCCTATAGCGGTTGCCGGTAAAAAAATGATATCGGCTTGTTCTTTTTTTGCAACCTCAGCAATTATTTTTGCATATGCAGTAGAAGAATATTTTTCTAATTTTTGATCTTCAACTGTAATAACTTTTTGCGCTCCGAAACCTCCAAGTTCTCCGGCTAATCCTCGGATTTGATTTCCTATTAATAGTGCAACAACGTCGGCGCCAGACATATCAGCAATAATCCGCGCTGTTCTAACTACCTCAAAAGCTGATTTCTTTAATTTATTATCTCTTTGTTCTGCGAATGCTAAAATTTTCATTTCAATTCCAAAGTTAATAGTTAATAATTTCCTTCATTCAAAGTTATTGTTGCTAATTTAGATCACCTTTGCTTCTTCGCGCAACAAGCGGACTAATTCTGAAACCGCGCTTACATCGGTCCCAACTATTTTACCGGCGTTTTTTGAATGCGGTTTATACATCTTAATAACTTCTGTTTTTGAATCGACAGATGTAAGAATTCTTTCTTCAATCGGTTTGCTTTTAGCCGCCATGATTCCTTTCAAAGCCGGATATCTTGGTTCATTTAATCCTTTTTGCGCGGTAAAAACTGCAGGCAATGTAACTTCAACAATTTCCTTTCCACCTTCTATTTCGCGTTCTACTTTAACCGAATTATTTGAAATTTCCAATTTTACGGCAACTGAAACGGAAGGAAGATTCAGCATTTCGGCAACCATTGTACCAACAGCTGCATCATCAAAATCTACAGATTGCTTTCCGAAGAAAATAACATCAGGTGAAATTTCTTTCAGATATTCTGCAATACCAAAGGCAACGGCAAATGAATCGCGCGCGTTTTCATCTTTTAATAGAACTGCTTTATCTACGCCCATTGCCAATGCTTTTCGCAAAGTTTCTTTATGCGCATCACCGCCAAGAGAAATTGCTATTACTTCCCCTGTGTACTTCTCCTTGAGTCTAAGACATTCTTCAATCGCAAATTCATCGTAAGGATTAAGCACGTATGTAACGCCTGTTTTTTCTATATTTTTTCCATCTGCCGATATACTTATTTTTGCGGCAGTATCAGGCACATGGTTTATACAAACTGCAAGTTTCATGGTTTCTATTCTTAATTTGTTATTGTTTAATTATTTAAAAATAATGATAATTGATTACTGAAAATTGATTAATTCATGTTCAAATTATAAAAGTTTTGACAAACGGGCAAGTTTTTGCTTAAAAAGAAGCCATTAAAATTTCTTACCTTTAGTAAGCAATCCATTTAGAAATATTTTATAAAATAAAGCTTGACACTTTATAAAAAAAAACGCATCTTTATTTCAGTAAAGTATTAGGATTATGAAGAAACCAAGCGCAAAAGAAATAGACGAACTTTATAACGTAATTCTCCAATTGAAGAATCTGGATGAATGCCATAAATTTTTCCGCGATCTTTTAACGGAATATGAAATAAAAGAATTCGTGGAAAGATGGAAAGCGGCGCGTATGCTCGCCGAAGGTATTCCATATACTAAGATAGAAGAAGAAACCGGACTTAGCACTCGCACAATTGCACGTGTTGCACGCTGGATGAAAAACGGCAAGGGCGGTTATGCAATGATGTTAAAACGAACAGCAAAATAATTTTTTTTGGATTAATCACTTTATCATGATAAAGTATGTTAGCGACTAACGGAAGAATGAAAATAGCAATACAGCGCAACGGACGATTAACCGACGATTCAGTTGCGTTGTTACGCGCCTGCGGATTGGATTTTGAATTTCAAAGACAAAGTCTATATTCGCCTTGCCGCAACTATGAATTAGATGTTCTGGCAATTAGAGATGACGATATCCCTGAATATGTGCAAGATGGCGTTGCTGATCTTGGAATAGCAGGGGAAAACATATTGCTTGAACGAAAAGCCCGAGTGCAGTTGCTTTCGCATCTCGGCTTTGGCGAATGCAAATTAATGATCAGCGTGCCTCAGCGATCAAAAATTAGAAATATTTCCGATTTAAAGTATAAGCGCATAGGAACAACGTATCCGGTAATACTTAAATCTTTTCTGAAGGCGCATAAAGTGAAAGCTGAAATTATAGAACTAAGCGGTTCAGTTGAACTTGCTCCCAGTCTTAATGTTGCCGACGCTATTTGCGACTTAGTTTCCACAGGTACGACCGCAAAGATGAACAATCTTAGAACAATTTGCGCCGTGCTGCAATCTGAAGCAGTTCTTGTTGCTAACCGAGAAGCGATGCAAGATAAAAAGAAACGTCAATTAATTGACCGGTTGATGATTCGTGTGCGCGGCTCGCAAGAAGCACGCGGTAAACGTTATCTTATGATGAATGCTCCATCATCGTCTGTAGAAAAATTGAAAAAAGTTATACCGAGTCTGAAAAGTCCGACAGTTATGCCGCTGGCAGATACAGGAATGGTAGCAATACACTCTGTAGTTGCCGAGGATATTTTCTGGGATGTAATGGAAAAATTAAAAAAAGCCGGCGCAAGCGATATTATAGTTGTCCCTATTGAAACCATTATCCGATGAAAATATTTTATGAAAATAGATTGACCAAAGAAGAACTTCAGAATCTTCTTACAAGGCCAAGTCAGTTGCAATATGAAGTCATTTCAACTGTTAGGAATATTTGTATTGATGTAAAAAATCATGGAGATCAGGCGGCAAGAAATTATTCTAAGAAATTTGATGACATTGATATAAACGAGTTTCGTGTTTCTGAAGATGAAGTAAAGTTAGCGCTGAATTCAGTATCAAACGAATTTATATCTGCTATTAAAGTTGCAGTTTCTAATATTCGAATATTTCACGAATCACAGAAAATCAATTCTCAGAAAATCGAAACAACGTCCGGCGTAACTTGCTGGCGCGAATCGAGACCAATTGAATCAGTAGGACTATATGTGCCAGCGGGTTCGGCTCCACTGCCTTCTACAGTGTTGATGCTCGGAATTCCAGCAATACTTGCAGGATGTTCGAGAATTATTCTTTGCTCTCCTCCTAAATCGAATGGTTCGATTGATCCTCATGTTTTATCTGCCGCTTCAATAATCGGCATAAAAGAAATTTATAAAATTGGAGGCGCTCAAGCAATTGCCGCAATGGCTTATGGAACCGAAACAATTCCAAAAGTTGAAAAAATATTTGGTCCCGGAAATAAATTTGTTGCATCCGCAAAACAATTTATTTCAACCGATCCGTATGGAACCGCTATCGACTTGTTAGCAGGACCATCAGAAGTATTAATAATTGCAGATTCATCGGCGCGTGCAGATGTTACCGCTTATGATTTAATTTCGCAGGCAGAGCATGATCCAGACGCACAATCAATACTTGTTACTCCAGACGAATCGTTTGCTAAAGCTGTTGTACAAGAGTTATTAATTCGCATTAATGAATTTCCTCGTATTGACATTGCAAAGAAATCAATAGAACAAGGTTATATTCTTGTAACTGACTCGCTTCAATCGGCAATAGATTTTTCTAATCAATATGCGCCGGAGCATTTGATTCTAAATATCAATAATCCAGAATCGTTTGTCCCGTTTATCAAAAATGCAGGGTCTGTGTTTGTTGGTGAGTTTTCACCTGTAACGGCGGGCGATTATGCTTCTGGCACAAATCATACATTGCCAACCTCCGGCACTGCGCGCTGGGCAAGCGGTGTTTCTTTAGACAGTTTTCAAAAAAATATAACATTTCAGCTCTTAACAAAAAATGGTTTAGAAAGACTCGCTCCAGCGCTTACGATATTAGCAAAATCAGAAGGACTGCAAGCGCATAGTCGTGCAGTTACTTCGCGTCTGGAAATAAAGTAAAAATATTTATGGATATAAATTTTTTAGTTCGTGAAAATATTCGTGCATTAAAGCCATATCACAGCGCGCGTCAAGATTATTTGACCGGAGTACTGTTGGATGCTAACGAGAATTCTTTCGGGAGCGTTATTGAAAGCGAATCTATAATGCTTCATCGTTATCCCGATCCTTTTCAACGTGAACTTCGTTCGCTTCTTGCAGAACGCAGTATGGTTACAATGGATAATGTCTTTGTCGGCGTCGGTTCAGATGAAGTAATAGATTTGCTTATGCGGATATTTTGTGAGCCGAAAAAAGATTCCGTTTTATTGCTCGAGCCAACATACGGAATGTATCGGGTAGCGGCAAATATTCAAAATGTGAATGTACGCTCATGTTTGCTTACAAAAGATTTTCAAATTGATTTAACAAAAGTTAAACAACAGTTTGATCCATCAACAAAACTTATATTCTGCTGTTCTCCAAACAATCCAACATCTAATTTATTGAGGACGGAGGATATTCTCGAATTGTGCAATTTGGGAGCAATTGTAGTAGTTGATGAAGCTTATATAGACTTTGCTAAAACTGCATCGCTTGGCTCTCAGGTTCTTTCAATCCCGAATCTGATTGTAATGAGAACGCTATCAAAGGCATGGGGATTGGCTGGGATACGGCTTGGTTACGCAATTGCCGATAAAAATGTGATTTCGTATTTTTTGAAAGTTAAAGCTCCATACAATATAAATGCACTCACAAGTAAAATGGCTATCGAAGCTTTGCAGAAAGAAAATGAAGCAAGAAATAAAATCGAAGCGATTATAAAAGAACGAGCTAATTTAACTAATCAGCTAAAAAGTATATCTTGCGTTGAGCAAGTCTTTCCGTCAGATGCAAATTTTTTAGTGGCGCGATGTAAAGATGCAAATGCGCTTTATCGTTACCTGGCTGAACGAAATATAATCGTGCGTAACAGAAGCAATGAGCCACTTCTGCAAAATTGTTTGCGCATAACAGTTGGCACGCCTGAAGAAAACTCTTTGCTAATTCAAGCAATAAAGGAGTATTGCAGATGAGAGTAGTTTTTTTAGACCGGGATGGGACTATAATAGTAGAGCCGCCTGACGAACAGATTGATACGCTCGAAAAACTGGAAATGATTCCCGGCGCAATTCAGGGACTGCAATTACTTAAACAAGCTGGTTATAATCTTGTGATGGTTACTAACCAAGATAATTTAGGAACACCGAAATATCCGCAGTCTGCATACGATCACGTTCAGAGTAAATTAATCAGATTGCTAGAGGGCGAGGGAATTAAGTTTTCTTATATTTTGATATGTCCGCATAGCGCAAAAGATAATTGCAATTGCCGTAAACCTAAGACAGGACTTGTAGATAAGTTTCTTAAAGAAAAGAATGTTGATATCAAACGATCATTTGTATTTGGCGATAGAGAGACAGATGTTGAGCTTGCGCAGAATCTCGGATGTAAGTCTATCAGATTAACGAAAGATGATTCAACAAAAGCGGATTTTAAAGCAACAAGTTTTCTTGATGGATGTCGGTTCATCATAAAACAATCGCGTTCAGCTATTGTTCAGCGCAAAACCAAAGAAACAGATATTGTTGTCGAAGTTACTCTTGACGGATTTGGAGAGTCTTACATTAAATCTGGAATCGGATTTTTTGATCATATGCTTGAGCAACTCGCAAAGCATGCAGGAATTGACATGAATATTTCTGTAAAGGGAGATCTTAAAGTTGATGAACACCATACGGTTGAAGATACAGGGCTTGCTTTAGGTGAAACAATTCGTCAAGCGCTTGGCGATAAAAAAGGTATTGAACGTTATGGATTTCTTTTACCGATGGATGAATCTCTCGCTCAGGTCGCAATTGATTTGGGCGGAAGACCATTTTGTTACTTTGAAGCAAAATTTGATAGAGAAAAAGTTGGCGAACTTCCAACAGAGCTTGTTGAAGATTTTTTCAGAGCATTTGCTGATGGCCTTAGAGCAAATCTGCATATAAAAGTTGAAGGTAGAAACGATCACCATAAAATTGAAGCAATTTTTAAATCGGTTGCCAGAACATTACGGCAAGCGGTATCTCGCAATGAACAGCAATCCGAAATTATTCCTTCGACAAAAGGAATCATTTAGTTTTACACCTGAAATCTGATAACTGAATACTGAAAGCTTATAACTAATGATTGGAATAATAGACTACGGTGCCGGAAATATTAGATCTGTAAGCAACGCGCTAAACCGTCTGAAGGTTCCACATTTTATTTCGTGCAACAGGATCGAATTGGATAAAGCTGAAAAACTTTTTTTCCCGGGAGTCGGTGAAGCACGAAGCGCTATGAATGCTCTCGCAAACTCCGGGTTGAAAGATTGGTTACGAGAAGTAGAGGTTCCTTTCTTAGGTATCTGCCTTGGTATGCAGTTGCTTTTTAAAAGAACAATGGAACGCGATACCGACTGTTTAGGAATTATTCCCGGATTAAATCAAAAATTTAATGAGGGAAACAACAAAATTAAAGCGCCTCATATGGGTTGGAATCAGGTATTGCACAAAAATAGTTCATCTTTATTTGCCGGCATTAAATCTGGAGATTACTTTTACTTTGTTCATTCCTATTATGCGCCGGTCGTTTCAGATACAATTGGAACGACAGAATATAACGTTCTGTTCACTTCTGCAATAAAACATAAAAATTTTTATGGAGTTCAATTTCATCCGGAAAAATCGGGAAAAGCCGGACTTCAATTGCTAAAAAATTTTATAGAGTTATGTTAGTAATTCCAGCAATAGATATATTTGATGGCAAATGCGTTCGTCTAACTCAAGGTGATTACAGTCGAAAAACTGTCTATTCCGATTCGCCGTATGATAGAGCGATTCAGTTTAAATTATCTGGCTTCTCATTTTTGCACGTCGTTGATTTGCAGGGTGCAAAAGAAAAAAAAATCATTAATTGGGATTCTATAAAAAACTTATTATCAATCCCAGACTTAAAAATAGAAGTCGGCGGAGGAATTAGAACAACCGAAGACATTCAACGCTTGCTTGAACTTGGCGTTACGCGTGTTGTTATTGGCAGTGTTGCGGCAAAGTCACCAGACTTAGTCGAGTATTGGATAAATCAATTCGGAACTGATAAAATTATAATCGGGATGGATATTAAAAATGAATCAGTTGCTATTAGCGGTTGGTTGGAAGACAGCGAGCGCACACCGGCAGATTTTATTTTTGATTTAAAAAAACGTAGAGCGAATACTTTTATCTGCACCGATATTTCGCGCGATGGAATGCTTACCGGCGCAAATATTGAACTCTACAGCAACTTGATAAAAGCATTTCCCGATTTGACTTTTATTGCATCCGGCGGAATTTCATCGACAAAAGATTTAATGGATTTAAAAAATTGTAATGTTCCAGCAGTCATTGTAGGGAAAGCTATTTATGAAGGAAAAATTCCTTTAGAGGAACTTTCAAAATTTAACGGAGCTTTATGCTGACTAAACGAATTATTCCATGTTTGGATGTAAAAGACGGGCGCACTGTCAAGGGGACAAATTTTTTAAACTTGCGAGATGCCGGCGATGCTGTAGAATTAGCGGCGCGTTATTCAGATGAGGGGGCAGATGAATTAGTATTTCTCGATATTAGCGCAACTTTAGAGGGACGGTCAACTTTTTTAAAAATGGTAGAGCGTGTTGCAGAAGCGATTCAAATTCCTTTCACTGTGGGTGGTGGAATCAGTACAGTTGAACACGTATCTCGCGCACTAGAAGCGGGAGCTGATAAGGTCTCATTAAATTCTGCCGCTCTCGCAAAACCAAGCTTAGTTAATGAAGCAAGCAAACGAGTCGGCTCTCAATCTGTTGTAGTTGCAATTGATGTAAAACGTATTGATTTAAATTGGATTGTGTTCACAAAAGCCGGGACAGAATCTACAGGGCGCGATGCGCTTCAATGGGCAAGAGAAATTGTGGAGCGTGGAGCCGGAGAATTGTTGGTTACATCGATGGATAGAGATGGAACAACATCTGGCTATGATTTAGATTTGCTAAATGAGCTGTCGAATATTATATCCGTTCCAGTCATTGCTTCCGGCGGCGCAGGGACTAAGGAGCATGTAAGAGATGCAATTCTTCTTGGAAAAGCAGATGCAGTGCTTGCCGCAAGTATTTTTCATTATGGAAAAATTCCGATTCCGGAATTAAAATCATATCTTCATTCACAAAATATTCCGGTGAGACTATGATAGAAAAATTGAATTTCGAAAAGCTCAATGGATTTGTTCCTGCAGTTGTACAGGATTCGAGAACAAATCAGGTTCTGATGGTCGGCTTTATGAATAAAGATGCGCTTGAGAAAACACTTGCCGATAAGAAAGTTACTTTCTGGAGCCGAACTAAACAGCGTTTATGGCAAAAAGGTGAAACTTCTGGTAATTATTTGGAGTTTGTTTCTGCATCAATAGATTGCGATAATGATTCTCTTTTAATAAAAGCTATTCCGCACGGACCCATTTGCCACACAAATCAATTTACTTGTTTTGGTGAAGATGAAAAAACCGATGTGGGAATAATTCTTTGCCGATTAGAAGAAATTATTAAGAGCAGGAAAGAAAATCTGCCAGAAGGATCGTACACATCAAAACTCTTCAAAGAAGGGACTCCGCGCATTGCGCAAAAAATAGGCGAAGAGGGAGTTGAAGTCGCGCTTGCGGCTGTGCTTAGCGATAAAAAAAGACTGACCGAAGAAACTGCTGATTTAATATATCATTTAATAGTTCTTTTAAGTCAACAAGGAATGACGCTGGAAAATATTGCTGAAGAATTAAAAAAGAGAATGAAGTAAGAAAATAGAACTACCGCTACTGTTTGTTGATAGTTGTTTGTTGCCGATTTTTTTTTACTCTTCGTGAACAAATTCATGTCCAGCATGCTGTAATACCTGTGTCGCCTGTACTAAATGTTCTTCTAGTAAAAATATATAATTTGTGTGAAAAGTTGATACGGTGAACACACTAATTCCTGCAGAAGCTAAAGGATTTGTAATCGAAGATAGAATACCAATACTATTTAGCGGGTGTTGATCGTTTGTACGGATACAACGGTAACCTACTTCTTGTTGAACATTATTTGGCGCCATAAATTCTGGAGATACAATAGTCAAATCTCGATCTGTCCGCATTACAAAACACATCTCCCCTTTTGTAAATACCGATGGCAGTTCGGCAAATTGCGGCATTATACTGATTGCAAACTTTTCATCAAGTAGTTGAAGTTTTAACTTATGCATAAATTTCCACTTAATGCTTTAAACAAGAAATTTGTATGAGAAAGATAATATTTCTCCGCCAATCCTGCAAGGTAATTTATTATTACGGTCTAAATTTGTATCTGAAACAACGGCAATTCGCGCTTTTTTGATGTTGAAGCAATCTTCTTTCGCTTTGGCTTGTTGCCAATGCTGTAGTGGGTTTTTAGTCTTTCAACATCATATCCAAATGGCAGTAAAAGGGTTTCTATAGCGCGCAAAGTCATCTCGGTGTATTGTTCGATGTCGTAGCCGTCTTCAAAAGCGTAAAGAGCAATCGGTTTGGCTTTTTCGGGCTTCTTTTTACCGGATTGGTCGAGTATTATGAATTCGATTGATTCTCCCGCCGAAAGATGCACACCCATATCTTCCACCATTTTTGAGACAATAGCGCTGATGCTGTTGTTGAGATATTCATCTGCTTCGCGGGTGATGTGCCGCTTAAGCACTAACTCCATTGGGTTAGCTCTGCCGCTTTGCAAAATTGAGATAAAGTTTTGCGCTACTTCTAAAACTTCTGGAACAAGCGAAGAGAGTTCTTCAGTATTTTTAGCTGTAGACATTTTATCTAACATAGATTTCTGCATGTTTTTGATAAACTTTGGAGTATCGCGCCGGCGTGTTTCAACACCGCGCATTTTTATTTCGCCATGTTTATACCATCCTACATAATGATTTGTTGTTGTTATGTAAGGGTCTGTTTTTGAAGCGGGAAAAAGTATCCAGTTGTAAATTCCTTCAAGTGAAATATCTATTCCGACTCGCGTGGATATTTCGCGTGCAAGTTCTTCATAATCGGTTTGAGTTGCGCCCGGTTTCTTAAGCCATACACAATCTATAATAGCGTGAAGAAGTTGAAAGCCGCGACTTTCGGCAATTTCTTTTGCAATAAGAATCATATCGCGCGAAAATGCGTTGATGGATTCATGCGCTTCTATTCTGCCGAAGCGCGCGTTCTTATAACCAAGATAACCAAAACAGCTCACAAGCATCCATTTGAGAGCGTTTTGTCTGCAGTCATAACGCTTAAAAAGCGCATCATCTTTTCCCTTGAATTCTTTTTTCTTCTGCTTGTAGTATGCACGCTTGGCAACTACAGCGCGCAGTGTATCCGGCACAACACCGATTCGTTTTTCGCAAATTGTATAATCAAGCTCAGGCACTCGTTTATTACGGCAACATCTGCAATTTATTGTTTCTGGCGAGACGTTGTGATTTACCATAATGCTCGGATACATCGAAACGAAATCTAATTCCGCAACTTCTTCGTGGTAACCGAGCGGCGGATTAAAAATAAGTCCGCCTCTATCTGCAAGCAGAAGCGTGGCGGCGGATTTGAATTCCTCCGGCTCGCGCTTTTTGGATGGAATCAAAACTTTGTTCCTATAAGCCCATGAAAGTTGCATTGAAGACATAGAAGTACCGATGCTTGCACGCCCTTGCCGCTGACCGCACATTTGAGTTAGACGTGTCATCTCGAACAATCCCTCTAAATCAGCTTCTGTAACTGTGAAAGAATTATGCGCGTCCACATGCCAGCGCCCGGCAAGCGTAAAAGCGCCATCCTTGTGAACAATTTTTCCGTACTGAAAAAAACTAGATTCTTTTGTTGTGCGATACGCCGCCGCAGTATCGCGGTTGAGAAGCAACGGAACATTATACTGCTTTGCAAGTTGGACAATTTTTGGCATCAGCACCGAATCGCCGTAATCAGTTACAAGCAGATCGGGATCGCATCGGTATAGGTGCCAGTTGAATGATTCTAATAATTCTTGCGGCGTGTTTTGCTCCAACGCATACGTTCGTCCGTCGTAACTGATTTCCAACTGCAAAAACTTCTGATACTTCGGCGGAACGAAATCGTTGCTGTTACGCAATTGCATTATAGAAAGCGGTGGAAGTTCGTATTCATAAGCTTCACGGTTGTCGGTCAATTGCCATGAAAGCAATTCGTTTCTTTCGTTGACTTCAACCTCGCACATTCCGAGCGGGAATAATTGAGTTTCGTACAAAAATTGCTGTTCAACCGCTACGTCTGAATTAAAGAAAGCAAAATGAGGAAAGAATTTTTCAAAATGCCATACAGCTTCCCGAAATTTTAGCGGATTGTGAACAAAGACCTGCAACACATTTACTGAATCGCCCGAATAAATTTCAGTGCGGGTTGCCGACTTGAGCGAAATGGGAACAGGAGAACAATGAATAAGAACCTGTGCGCGTTTGATATCCGTTGCGTTAAGATGCAGAAAAAAAGAGGGTGTGAAGGAACGTGTGAACCGCAACCGATTTCCCTGCATATCTATAAACCAAAGCGTAACGCCATGTTCGTTTGGATAAACATCAAATAACCAAGCAGAAATGGATTGACGATTTTTGATCTGCAATTTTTGATTGTAGATTGCGGATTGAAGCATGAAATTAATCCTAAGTACTCCTCAAAATTCTTATTAAATACCGCAACATCTGACGAATAATTATCATAAAAACTCTGTAGTGCATATTATTCCCAAATACTCATAGGCTCAACTACTGAAAACTCTTATTATCTCAACATCTCAATCTCTCGACTTCTTTTTCCAATTTCTTAATCTTTTTTTGCTGTTCGATTATAATCGACATCATCATACTTTCGAACGGCACTGCGCGCATAGCATAAAAATTTTCAGCAAGGTGCAATTTTGCCGCACGGAAAATTTCATCGAACACATCCTGATCTTCTTTGCGCAGTCCGCGCCGGAACTTTGACCAGCTTGTTAGCTCTGCGTCTATCAGATTGGTAAAGGTTGGCACTGTTCGTCCCATTGCTTAACGCTCCTTTTGTGATATTTTGTTCTAGTCGATGCGGTTCTAAATAAAGTCGAAGCGCGCCATTGTTATCTATATCGAATTTATACACACGATCAACATTGCTTTTTAGCGTAACAAATAATTGATTGCGTTCGGGCGGCTCTACTTTACGTTCAGAGCATGCTAATAATAACGATACGCCTTTCGATTTCATTTTTTTAAACGCATTCAAAATCCTTTGTAAGATTTGCTGAGCTTCATGCAATGAGGCCTGTTCATCGTAAAGCGTATCGAGCACGCCAAAAATCAATGCCGTGTTTGATTTAATTTTACCAAGAAACGATGGAAGTTTGCGTGTAATTGCTTGCTCTATTTGATAGCAAGTGAAACCACGCGAGACAAAAATTCTTTCCAAAAACTTGTCGGGGTCTATTTTACGCGCGCGCGCAAAACGCGAAAGCGCATGCGCATCAAATCGGTTGCATCCGTCAACAACGGCTATTGAATTTCCGTTTGCCATTGCAAACGAAGCCATTTGAAGCGAAAGTTGAAATATTCCAGCTTCGCCATAGAGAAGAAAAATTTTGCCGGGTTCCTCGGTAAATGCTCGAATGATGCTGCTGGAATGTATCTGAATGTTTGCATCTTTGTATCCTGATTCTATATCAAACACTGCAGTTTTCTGGGGTTGTATATTATAAACCGATTTCATATTGCCTAAAAAACGATACGACATTTTTGTCGTGCAGTCAAGTAAAGGCGAAATTAATTTTTGAATAAAAATTTTAGAAGCGTAATAAAATAGTTGTTCTGTTCAACAAACATTTTTGCTTCTATCTCGTTTCTTGAAGCCTTTATCATAAACGATTATATTGTAACAGTTACCATTGGAGCTTAGATGAGTATTTGGGAATATATATTCGACGCATTAATAATTTTATTTTTTGTTTTTCTAAACGGTTTTTTTGTTGCGGCAGAATTTGCAATTGTTAAGGTGCGCTTTACGCAAATAGAGCCATTAGTTCAAAAAGGAAATTGGCGCGCAAAAATAGCTAAAAGCCTTATAACTAACTTAAATGCTTGCCTTTCTGCTACTCAGCTCGGTATTACAATGACAAGTCTTGCGCTCGGCTGGATTGGCGAACCACTTATTGCCGATAAATTACGTCCTTTGTTTTTCAACATAGGAATTAAATCTTCTGAAATTTTGCATGCAGTGTCATTCGGACTCGCATTTTCGATTATTACTTTTCTTCATATCGTACTCGGCGAACTCGCCCCTAAATCGTTGGCAATACTTGAAGCAAAAAAAGTTACACTCTGGGTGGCGTATCCACTCAAGGTTTTTTCCGTCGTTTTCAAACCGATAATTTGGTCGTTGAATGAATTAGCCAATATTATACTTCGCATATTTGGTATCCACGCTGTAACCGAATCAGAGTTAAAACATTCCGAAGAAGAACTGCGCCTCCTTCTTACGCATGATCATCACGGCTCGGCTCTCACAAAAATGATTACACTTAACGCGATAGATTTTTATCGGAAGCAGGCACGGCATGCGATGGTACCGCGTAAAGAAATTATTGCCTTATCTGTTCATGCCCCCGTAAAAGATAATATTGCAATAATGAGAAAGCACAAGTATTCCCGATTTCCAGTTTTTAACGATTCTATAGATAACATCATAGGTATTGTATATACTAAAGATATTTTCAAGCACGATATACATTTACAGCCAAATTTTTCTTTAGATTCTGTGATACGAGACGCTTTCTTCTTGCCGGAAACCGCCTCGTTAGAAAAAGTGTTGACAACTATTCTTCAAAAGAAAACTCATATGATCATTTTGGCTGACGAATATGGCGGCACAGCCGGATTAATTACGCTTGAGAACGTGTTGGAAGAACTCGTTGGCAATATACAAGATGAATATGATAGAGAGATGCCGGAGATTGTAAAAATTAGTGAAAACGAATTTTCTGTAGCCGGCAATGTTACAACAAACGACGTTGAAAAATTATTAGGCACTGAATTATCTCCTTTAGACATTCGTTCAATAGGCGGATTTCTTATAGATAAACTTGGTCACATCCCTCAAAACGGTGAAGCGATACAAATACAAAACAATAAATTCACTATAGAAAAGGTTATTGATAATGTTGTTGAATCCGTTCATATAAAGAAGCAGATTGTACCCATTGAAAAAACAATAGAACACACAGATAGGATCACAGAAGATATTCAAACTCCAAAAAAGCGCAAAAGAAAATATGCAGCAAGATGAACTTACAAATAATATTCCGGTTACTACTGAAGAGATATTTATTGGCATGGGTGGTTGGGAAATTCAACCATTTTACAATGTATTTTATCCGCCAAGGCCGGGCAAAGATTTTCGCAGGTTAGAATACTATAGCCGCTTTTTTGATATGGTTGAAGTCAACGCTACGTTCTATAACACCTCGCTTTCTCAAGATCAAGCAAAACGTTGGTTAGATGACGTAAAGGAAAACAAACGTTTTATTTTTACAACAAAACTTTTCCGTGGCTTTACTCATACTTTCGATGCCACTCAAAATGATGCGCTTGCAATACATCGTCTATTAGAACCACTGCGCGAAGCCGGCAAGTTTGGTGGACTTTTAGCGCAATTTCCAGTTACTTTCAATAAATCGAATTCACGTCTGAATTACATTATTAAATTGCGGTCGATGTTTCCAGAAGACACGTTATTTCTAGACCTCCGTCATAAATCTTGGGGTGAAGAATCTTTGCATCAATTCTATTATGATAACGGTTTGAATCTTGTAAATGTAGATTTGCCCCCCCTAACTAATCATATACAGTTTAACGCTTTGGAATGGAAAGGCATAGCTTATTTCAGATTAATGGGGCGCAATACCGAAGCTTGGAACAATCCAAGAAATTACAATCGCTATCTTTACAACTATAACGAAGAAGAATTAAAAGACATTCTGGAAAAAATCAGGCAAATCAGCGCTTCAAAGAAGTACGTTGTTTTTCACAACGACAAACAGGCGTTTTCCCTACTAAACGGTAAGCAAATAGAAAAAGACCTACATCCATCAAAACAAATTTTAGCTCCAGCCCATCTCCTATCGGCATTTCCTCAATTAAAAGCATTTTGCTCACCACCAGCAAAAGAAGGTGATTTGTTTAGTGAAGATCAAAATATAAATTCGCTTCAACTAAATGCCGAATCTGACAAACCCAAAAAGAAAAAATTTAAGAAGCGTATAGTTAGTAATATCCCAAAGAAACCGACATCCACATTAAAAAGGCGCGGTTTTAACAGATAGTACTTTTAAGAATCTTTGCGTTGTTTATTATTTGATGCAATAAATGAGCAAAACGAAAATTTAGTCTACATAATTGATAATTGCATTTGAAACTCAAACCTCTTTTCCGTACAATCGGAGTAAGATTTTTCCAGACATTTCAAAAGAAAGCTTATGAAAAAAACTAAGAGAGTTCAATTAAAGCAACTAAAACAAGCCACAAAACATAAACCATTACCAATCCAGAAATTACGCTGGCAATGCGAACCAAATTCATTGGGAATTAAATCGACGAACGATATAATTCCAACACGAGAAATCATTGGTCAAGACCGTGCATTGCGCGCGCTTCGCGTCGGTTTAGAAATGAACCACTTTGGTTACAACATCTTTGTAACCGGATTGACTGGCACCGGCCGCACCACTACTATAAAACGCTTATTACAAGACTTCGAGAAAAAAGCCGCATCGGTAAAGGATCATTGCTATGTTTATAATTTTAAAAATCCGGATATGCCGATATCAATTTCACTGCCTGCGGGACAGGGTCGAGGACTTAGACAAGATATGGAAAATTTCATAATAGATTTACTTAGGGATATTCCGTCTGTTTATGAAAGTCAAAGGTACCAACAAGCGCGCAGAAAATTAGTTCAGCATTTTCAGGATCGGCAGAAAAGCGTATTGCAGGATTTTGAACGAAGGGTGAAAGAACGAGGTTTTGATTTAGTTCAAGTGCAAGTTGGAAGCGTAATGCGTCCAGATATTGTGCCTGTAGTCAACGGCGCTCCAACAAGCTTAGATCAGGTTGAAAGTCTCGTGCAAAAAGGCGAATTTCAAAAGGAACAATTTACCCAAATGCGAGATGCTCTTACGGAATTAGAAAAACAAATGTCTACCGTATTCAAAGAACTTCGCAACATAGAAAAGAAAGTTCAACAATCTTTAAGCGAACTTGATGACCAGCTTGTAATGCCGGTTGTGGATGAACTTATTAAGGTTTTAAAAGCTACTTACGAACCGTCTAAATTGCACTCGTATTTTGACGAGGTTAGAAGATATATAAGAAATAATTTAGATCGCTTCCGCAAACAGCAATTACCGCAAACGACACAAGAACCACCACAGGAAGAACAAAAAGAAGACAACTACATCGAATTTCAAATAAACGTTTTAGTGGATAATACCGACACGCATTATGTGCCGATTGTTATTGAAACGAATCCTAAATACAAAAATATTTTTGGAACAATTGAACGCGAAATGGAAAAAGGGGGCGTGTGGCGAACCGATTTCACAAAAGTAAAAGCCGGGTCGCTATTGCGCGCCGACGGCGGTTACCTTGTACTTAATGCGTTAGATTTGCTCATTGAACCCGGCGTTTGGCAGGACTTGAAACGCTCTCTTCGCACTGGACTTGTGGATATACAAACTTACGAACCGTTATTCGGTTTCTCAGTTACAAGTATTAAACCAGAACCTATTGAAATAAATGTTAAGGTAATAATGATTGGCGACACAGAATTATATCACTTGCTATATTTCCGTGATGATGATTTTAAAAAAATATTTAAGATCCGCGCAGACTTTGATTTCGAGATGTTGAAATCCAAGAAAAATGTAAACCAATATATTCGTTTTGTAAAAATGCTTTGCGACGACGAGAAACTATTACCTTTCGATTCGAGCGCCTTAGCGCAAATAATTGAGTTCGGCGTACGACTCGCTGGGCGTCAGCAAAAAATTTCTACTCGTTTCAATATTATTGCAGATGTAACGCGCGAAGCAAATTACTGGGCGCAAAAGACGCTTTCTAAAGTTGTAAGTTGTGAACACGTTGAAAAAGCAATTGCAGAAAGAATATATCGCGTAAAATTGATCGAAGAAAAAGTGCAGGAACTGATTGAAAATGAAACAATAATGATTGATACAGATGGCGCCGAAATCGGTCAAGTGAATGGATTATCTATTTATGATGTAGGTGAGCATGCTTTTGGTAAACCATCTCGCATTACAGCTCGAACATCCTTAGGCAGAAGCGGAGTTATTAATATTGAACGAGAAGCAGAATTAAGCGGACCTACGCACAACAAAGGTGTTGCAATACTGAGCGGTTATTTCAGAAGTAAATTTGCTCAAAGCAAACCGCTTGTAATGGATGCAAGTATCACGTTTGAACAGTCGTACGGCGGAATTGACGGCGACAGCGCTTCATCAACTGAAATATATGCTATTCTTTCAAGTTTAGCTGAAATTCCAATTCGGCAAGATATAGCTGTAACCGGTTCGGTCAACCAAAAAGGCGAAATCCAGCCAATTGGCGGAGTAAATATTAAGATTGAAGGTTTTTACGATGTTTGCAAAGCGCGCGGATTAACGGGAAACCAAGGCGTAATTATTCCCTTCCAAAATATTGACGATCTAATGATTCGCGAAGAGGTGTACAATGCAGTTGACAACAAAAAATTTCATATTTATGCAATCAAATCAATCGATGACGGAATAGAAATTTTAACAGGAATAAAAGCCGGCAAACAAAATGCCGACTATACATTTGAACCGGGCACAATTTATTCGCTTGTCGACGCAAAATTACTGCGCTATGCGGAAGATTGGAAAAAGTTTGAGGGAAAAAGTTAATTAAAATGAACGCCGCGCGAAATGCAATCCAGATTATCTATCTGCTATTATTAATATTATTTGTAGGAACTCTTGGTTATCATTTTATAGAGGGATGGTCGGTTTTTGATTCGTTATATATGTCTGTAATTACTCTCGCCACAGTCGGCTACGGAGAGACTCATCCATTGACTATTTACGGACGAGCATTTACGATCTTTTTGATTTTAGGCGGTATGGGAATTATACTTTACGGTATTTCGGAAATTACTCAGTTTGTTGTGCAAGGAGGAATTGGAGGAATTCTAAGGAGAAGAAAAATGGAACGAGCTATAAAAAAGATTTCTCAACATTACATTGTATGCGGAATTGGCAAAAACGGGCATTATGTCTTAGAGGAACTCATCAGGACAAAAAGAAAAGTAGTTGCAGTAGATAAAGATCCAAAAAAAGTTCAAATTCTCATTGACCGCGCAATTCCAACTATTGAAGGCGATGCTTCTAATGATCACGTTCTATATACTGCAGGAATAGACAGAGCAATTGGTTTAGTAACTACACTGCCAGAAGACAAAGATAATTTATTTGTCGTTATCACAGCGCGCGGATTAAATAAAAAAATTCGAATCGTTGCAAAAGTCGACGATATAGAAGTCAGAGATAAATTTCTGCGTAGCGGAGCCGATTCCGCAGTTTCAACATTATATATTGGCGGATTACGAATGGCTTCGGAAATGATTCGCCCCGATACTACCACTTTTCTGGACTCTATGATGAGAGATGATTCCAATTTGCGGGTGGACGAAGTAAAAATAAGCTCATCTGCCGCAAAAAGATGCAAATCTATCAACAATTGTTCCGAGCTTTCCGATGCAGATGTAGTGCTTGTTTCACTCCGCCGCGCCGGAGACAAGCGCGAATTCATTTTTAATCCTCCACCTGATACTGAACTTTTCTCTAACGATACATTAATCGTTATAGGAAAACCAGAACAGCTCGAATTTCTTCGGACTAAACTATCGAAATAGAACTTTTATTATTATGCTCTTGTTATGTGATATGTTGCTAACCGAATGATAATGTTCTTCATCTTTAAGAGTATTCGTTTAGTAAATTCATTAATTTTTCAAACGAAACTGGAGATTGTTTATGGATGCACTTTTATTAGCGCGCCTTCAATTTGCATTTACAATCGGATTTCATTTTCTTTTTCCGCCGATTACTATTGGATTAGCATGGATTTTAGTAATAATAGAATGGAAGGGATGGCGAAGTAATAATGAAATGTTTGTGCGAATGGGAAAATTTTTCGGAAAGCTTTTTGCTTTAACATTTGCAATGGGAGTTGCTACCGGTATTGTAATGGAATTTCAATTCGGAACTAATTGGGCTGTTTATTCAAAATTTGTAGGCGATATTTTTGGAGCGCCTTTAGCCGCCGAAGGCATTTTTGCATTCTTTCTGGAATCGGGATTTTTGGGATTATATCTTTTTGGTCGTAATAAAGTATCGAAGGGAATTCACTGGTTTTCAATTCTTATGGTTGCAGTAGGCGCTACAATTTCTGCATTTTGGATAATTGCAGCAAATTCATGGCAACAAACTCCGGCTGGTTACATCATTCAAAACGGTAGAGCCGAGCTGACAAGTTTTTATGATGCAGTATTTAATCCATCAACGCTTATTAGATATTTTCATACTTTAAATGCTTGTTTAATAGCAGGAGCTTTTTTTGTCGCAGGCATTGCCGCATATTATCTTTTAAAAAATAAAGATAATGAGCTTGCAAAACGCGCAATGAGAATTGCGGTTGTGTTCGGATTAGTAACTTCGGTTTTAGAGCTTTTTCCATTTGGACATGAGCATGCACGACAAGTCGCCAAAACGCAACCAGAGAAATTTGCTACAATTGAAGGATTGGCAGAAACGCAATCCAACGCGCCAATGGTAATATTTGGCATTCCGACCGGCAATCCGCCAGAGCTTGCTTTGAAAGTCGAAATTCCTGGTCTGCTAAGCTGGCTTGCGCACGGAAATGTAGATTCAACAGTCAAAGGGCTAAATGATTTTCCGCCAGAAAATTTACCTCCATTTGGACTCACATTTATTTCATTTCATCTTATGGTAGCGCTCGGCATGTTTTTTATTTTCATAATGATGTTCACATTTATTCAGATATACAGAAATAAACTTTGGAACTGTAAATGGTTACTACGAATTTTATTTTGGTCAATACCTTTGCCTCTTGCGGCGTCTCAATTAGGATGGATTACTGCCGAAGTCGGCAGGCAACCGTGGGTTGTCTATGGTCTGCTACGCACTGCCGATGCGCATTCTAAAAATGTTACCGCCGAGGAAATTTTGTTCTCGATAATACTATTTGGAATAATCTATCTCCTGCTCGGTAGTTTATATCTATACATTTTAATAAAAAAAATAAAACACGGTCCCGAACCGGCAAACTAATAGGAGAAAATTATGATGGATTTAAATACTATATGGTTTGGACTAATCGGCTCGCTATTTATCGGCTATGCTATACTCGACGGTTTTGATTTTGGAGTAGGAATACTTTCTTTGTTCGAGCGCGATGATAAAGAAAAGCGAATTCACTTTAACGCCATCGGACCTGTGTGGGATGGAAATGAAGTCTGGTTGGTAACTGGCGGCGGAGCTTTGTTTGCGGCGTTTCCAATTGTGTACGCCACCGTATTTAGCGGATTTTATATTGCAACGATGCTGTTGCTTGTAGCTCTTATTTTCCGCGCAGTCTCTTTCGAATTCAGAAGCAAGGTCGAATCATATAATTGGCGGCGCGCGTGGGATTGGGCGTTCGGACTCGGAAGTTTATTATCTGCATTTTTATTTGGCGTTGCATACGGTAACATATTGCGCGGCGTGCCAATAAATAAAAATGGAGATTACGTCGGGACCTTTTTAGAACTACTTAATCCTTACGCAATCGGTGTTGGTGTTTTAACCACAGCGCTATTTACAATGCATGGCGCAATTTATTTAGCAAAAAAAACCGAAGGCAATCTCCGCAACCGTTGCCAAGCAAACGCAAACCGTTTTTGGGTAATCGTTGTTGCTCTATATGTAATAATTACTCTTTGGTCGTGGATTGCATCTCCTTTCCTTTTTGAAAATTTTACTCGAAATCCTTTGTTTTTTATTTTTCTTTTTATTCTGACAGGTTCATTGATATATCTGCCCGTTCTTGTAAAAGCCGAAAAATACAACCGAGCTTTTCTATTTTCTTCTCTCATCATCACAATGATTCTAAGTTTATCATTCATCAGTCTTTATCCAAAATTTGTTCCGTCTTCGATTAACCTTGAATATAGTTTGACGATTTATAACTCTTCATCTTCTCCACTTACACTGCAAACTATGTTAATAATCGCATTAATCGGAATGCCGATTGTAATTGCATATTCTATTTTTATTCACCGTATTTTCAAAGGAAAAGTAGAAATAACGGAGGATAGCTATTAACGATTGGAGATTTTGGATTGGCGATTGAAGATTTAATAGATAAATATTTATTTAGAGAGATGGTTTTTAGTAATTTCGATTGAAAGATATACCCGGAATTGGGTTGAGCAATGCAGATGAAAGGCAGAATATAAATAATTTTTTAGAACGCAATTCCGGGTTAAGTTATTTTTGTGAAAAAGATAAAAATATTATAGGGACGGTTCTTAGCGGATATGACGGCAGACGCGGTTTTACCATTTAGCCGTATCTAAGCAGTTTCAGAAAATTGGAATTGGCGACAAATTAATTGCGACTGCCCTTAATAATTTGCGCAAACAGGGAATACAAAAATGTCATTTGTTTTTATACAATGATAACGAAACAGCAAAGAATTTTTATGAAAAAACCGGCTGGAAGAAACGGAATGAGCTGTTGATATATATTAGGGATTTATAAGGAACCCATTCGTCTCAACTCTTCTTTCAATGTTGCAATAATTTTCCGTGTCAGTTCCGGATTATTTGGATTGACATGTTTTGATTCGAGCCAGACGATATTTTTCGGCTCTTTGGCGGCATTAAAGAAAATTTCTGTGTTGTAACGCGGAATTTGCTCGTCATCAGCTCCATTAATCATAATCAAGGGCGTGGGAGAAATTTTATCTGCATATCTCATCGGCTCGATAGGTTTTAATAATAATCCACCAAGTCGCCCGACAAATTCGCTTAAGAAAGCGCCTTCAAATCTCGCAACGTTATGACGGATCAAAGATGTAAGTTCACCGCCTCCATAAACCATTGCCGCAACATCAATACGTCTATCAAGCGCTGAAACTACGGGAACAAATGGCGCACCGAAACTATATCCTAACATTACAATTTTTGTTGTATCAACATCTTTTCTTTTATGAAGATAATTTAAGGCAATCATCGAAGATGGCACCATATCAATCAGCGCTTTTCTGACTGCAGGAATATCTCTCACTATTGTCCAAAAATTGTAACGCTGGCGCGGCTCGTACGGATAATCTAACGCAAGAATAATTACATTATCAATATCAAGCGCATAATCAATAGCATACTTTCCTGTTGCTTTTCCTCCAAGCAAAATAATCGCAGGGTATCGCTTGGTAGAATCAAGCGGAGTCTGCAATCCGCATTCAACATTAAATCCGGATGAATTGCCTAATGTTATCCAATATTTTCCCGGTGTAGAATCAGGGCGTTCACTTATAATATGAAGAGCGCCATGCTGAGAGTAAAAATAATTTGTATAGTCTTTATAAGAATAATAGACAATAAAAAGAATAACAAAACATAGAATCAAAGAAATCGAAAGGAGTAATCCGGCAAAGAGCTTTTTCATGGCTCAACGCTTTCCACCAATTGAATATCTCAAAGGAAAATATCGAGATTGTACTTCGGATTTTCTGAGGAATGGACCGAGAATATAAAATCCCTGCCTAATCCAAATTCCGCCGCATATTGTTTTAAAATCTCCAATTCGGAGATTGCAAAATCTCTATCAACCTGAGCAAGTTTATATAGAACTTTATATGCCTCTTTTTTTTGTTCGGCATTTAATCGCGCTGCAGCAATCTTCATACATACATCAACAGTGTGTTCATTATAGAAATTAAAGGCGTTAAGAAATGACACTTCATCATTTCTTACCAAGCTCCGAAGTTGTTCCAACTCTTCTTCATTAAATTCCCCATCTATCCCTACCATTGTCATTGCCGCAAGACAAAGCGCCATTTTAGCGGATACTTTTACTTCTCCCTCGGCGGAATTTGTACTCATAATAGTTACCTTTTTAATAATGAAGTAAAAAATATTTATTAAAAAATAATAGCTCTTGATTGGCAATAAGATAAATAAAATCTTTCAATCTTACCACTTTAATTTAGTAAGAAAAAAACGTAATTACTCAACAAATTATTTATAGATATAGCTGTTCGTATAGACAAGCATACGTGTTTATGAGAACACTGATGATTCCGAACTGGCAAGCCCAGAAAAAGTAAATGATGC
>JBBIII010000003.1:57915-156675 GCA_037446575.1 Ignavibacteriales bacterium | reverse complement strand
ATACAGCGCAACTTCTGATTAAATAAAGGAGTTGTTTTTAAATAATAAATAATTGGTAATTACAGAACACTGATTATTTGCAAAATATTAACAAAAAAGGACATCATTTTGATGTCCTTTTTTGTGCACCCGAAGGGAGTCGAACCCCTAACCTACAGCTCCGTAGGCTGCCGCTCTATCCAATTGAGCTACGGGTGCAATCATATACTTTCTAATCTTTACACACTTAAAATAATTAAAATATTCTCGTTTTGCAATTTAATACTAATCTCATATTCTATACACATTAACTCAAAAAAAATGAAACTTTACGTGTTATACAAAAGAGTTGTTGACTCATAATTTAGGTAACTCAAAAAGATAAAACATAAATTATTAGACAATTTGTCGGTTACCTGAGATTTGCTAAAGAATCTCTAACGGTGCAATTCAATAAACTCTGCCAATCTAATTGGCGGCTCTTTGTCTATCTCTTCCTTTTGTTTAATTTAAAAGTAAATTCTTGAGTTCATTATTTCCTGATTTATTCTTATTATAATTGCAATTAATTCAATAATCTTTCAGCACAAGAATTTCAATTTTATTAATACTATGGCACAAAATATTCATATCGTTGTTAACAAACACACACCATTTGTTGTAAAAGCATTTGAAAAGTTTGGTAAGGTAACAGCCCTTGATACAAAAGAGATTACAAAAGAAAAAGTAAAAGACGCGGATATTTTAATTGTCCGCTCAGAAACTAAGGTGGATAGAAATTTACTCGCTGGAAGCAGTGTAAAATTTGTTGGGACTGTTACTATTGGTACTGATCACATAGACGAAGACTATCTTGAAAAAAAAGGAATTAACTTTGCAAGCGCTCCAGGCAGTAATTCTAATTCTGTCGCAGAATACATTATCGCCGCTTTATTGGAATTGAGTCGTCAAAAGGGTTATAATTTACGTGGTAAAACTTTAGGAGTCGTTGGCATAGGCAACGTCGGAAGCAAAGTATGGAAAAAAGCTGAAGCTCTCGGTATGGAGGTTCTACTCAATGATCCTCCGTTGCAAAGAAAGGGGAGTAAGTATCCATTACTTCCGTTGAAGGATTTAATGGACGCAGATTTTATTACATTGCACGTTCCGTTGACACGTAGAGGACAAGACGCGACCTATCATTTCTTTGATGGGAAAAGAATTCATCAAATGAAAGAGGGTGGAGTACTAATTAATACTTCGCGCGGCGCTGTAGTTGAAACACAAGGACTTAAACGAGCTTTATTGGATAAACATCTTTCTACTGCAATATTAGACGTGTGGGAAGGCGAGCCGATTATTGACACGTCATTTTTTGAAAATGTGTTTTTAGGCACCCCGCACATTGCTGGTTATTCGTTAGATGGTAAAATTAATGCTTTAAAGATGATTTATGAAGAAGTGTGTAAGTATTTTAAAACGTCAATAGATCAATCAATTAACAAGATTGTTCCAGAGCCAAATTTGCCAGAAATAAAAATACACACAATGTATGGAACTCTTGAACAAGTAATTCATGATACTGTAAAACAATGTTACGACATAACAGTAGATGATAGGTTATTAAGGCAATCAATAACGATGTCAGAGCAGGAGAGAGGCAAATATTTCTCTAAATTAAGGGCTGAATATAGGATACGAAGAGAATTCTTTAATTCAGCAGTATCCGTTTCAAACAAAACAAAAAATCTTGGCGATGTATTAGACAAACTCGGCTTTAAAATCAAAAGAGAAAAATAAAAATGACAGAAACGCTAAAAGTAAGAATTCTTCGGGTTGATTCTGAGAAGACAGATATACCCTTACCTACCTATTCAACCGATGGTTCTGCCGGAATGGATATCTGCGCGGCTATTGATAGTGATTATGAAATCAAGGCAGGCGAAACGAAATTAATTCCCACAGGGTTTATAATTGAGCTACCAAAAGGGCATGAGGCGCAAATTAGACCGCGTAGTGGGCTTGCGATTAAGTATAACTTAGGGATATTAAATTCACCGGGAACAATAGATTCAGATTATCGCGGGGAAGTTAAAATAATACTCACAAATTTTGGAGTAAAGCCGTATGTTATTCATCGAGGTGATAGAATTGCGCAATTAGTTGTAACAAAATATGAGCGTGTAATGTGGGAAGAATCTGATTCTCTTGAAAATTCTATAAGAGGATCTGGTGGTTTTGGGCATACAGGCGTAAAATCTAACTGGAGCAAATAAAATGGCAAAACAAAAGGGCGGTAAAAAAAACATTTCTAATAAAAATGCTAATCAAGAACTAAGGTGGGATTCGCTTTTTGCATCCTTAGGAAGGATAGAAATTGTTCTTTTAATAGGCGCTGTGCTTCTTATTCTTGTTCTTATATACACAATTCAAACGATACTCTCGCCATTTCTTGCATTGGGCTCTATCTTATTTATTTTATATCCGCTTCGTCGGTATGTGCTTGCAAGAAATCTAATGTGGCTTGCAGTTACGCTTTTCACATTTTGGTTTTTGAATGCTGTTTCTAATATTCTTGCCCCTTTTATCTTATCATTTATTTTCGCTTACATTTTAAATCCAGTTGTTGATAGGTTAGAAAGATTTAAAATTCCACGATGGATAATATCGTTAGTTTTAATTCTGTTGTTTCTTTCTGGGATCACCTTAATTTTATTTTTTATCATTCCTATCGCAATCACTCAATTTGAAGGTGTTCTAAATACGTTCGCAAAAGTAATTAGCGAATTTCAGGAAACTATATGGAAAAGCGATTTGATTCATGTATTAGAACGATATGGCATCTCTGCAAACGAATTAAGAGCTACGTTTACAAGTCAATTAACGCCGCATTTCGAAGATATACTGAAAGCTATACTGAAGGCGCTTGGTTCATTAATGAGCAGTATCTCAAATTTCATAACTCAATTATTCTATTTAATTTTGATACCATTTTTATCATTTTATTTTTTAACAGATTTCCACAAAGTTGGCAATAGATTTATAATGCTTTTTCCTCGTTATAAACGGGATGAAGTGGAAAATTATTTAAGCCGTGCCGATCAACTAATAGGTCGCTATTTGCGCGGCGCATTATTGGTCGCGTTTCTACAGGGAATTATTGTAGCAGTTCTATTTACAATTGTTGGGATAAAATATTCGCTCCTTCTAGGTTTGTTAGCTTGTATCTTTGATCTTATTCCATACTTTGGACTGATTGCAATAATGGTTCTTTCTGCTATAATAGCTCTTGTCAGCGATCCTCCAGTGCTTATCAAAGTGGCAATAGCTTTAGTATCCATAAGCGTTTTACATTTAGTCGAAGTTACATTTCTATCTCCAAAAATAATAGGCAGTAAGGTGGGAATGCATCCATTGTTGATTATCCTTTCGTTGTTAATTTTTATGTACTTCATTGGTTTTGTTGGTCTACTTATCGCCGTTCCTACGATAGCTTTAGTTATTTTGTTTGTGAAAGAGTGGGAAAATAAAAAGCGTGGAATAATTTCGCCTCCTATAGATTAACAAAAGGTTACCTAATAATGTCTGGCGTTCTTTATTTAGTTGCAATCCCGATCGGCAATTATGATGATATTACAATACGCGCACTAAATGTGTTGAGGTCGGTAGATGTGGTTGTATGCGAAGAGCGTAATGAGGGTCGGCGTTTTCTTCATCATTATGGAATAGAAAAACAATTAGAGACACTAAACGAGCATAATGAATCAGCGGCTTCTGGAATAATTTTAGGATGGCTTATAGAAAATAAATCTATAGCATTAATCTCTGATGCCGGGACCCCTGTGTTTTCCGATCCGGGTAGATTACTTGTAGAGAAAGCATTAAAGCACAAAATTAAAGTAGTGCCGATTCCTGGCGCTTCATCTTTGATGCCCGCGCTTATTGTTTCTGGTTTTAACATAAAGGAATTTATTTTTGCCGGATTTCTCTCACCTAAGCGAGATAGAAGAATTTACGAATTGCGCAATCTAAAAAAAGAAACAAAAACTATTGTTTTGATGGATACTCCATACAGATTAGTTCAATTAATGCGTGATATTTCTGATGTTTTTGGCGAAACAAAGAGAGTATGCGTTGCATTCGATTTGACAATGCCAACTGAGGAAATAATTTATGGAAATCCGACTAATCTCTTTATACAATTCTCGAAAGAAAAAAGAAAAGGAGAATATGTAATAGTAATAGAGGGAAAAGAGTAGCATGAAATAATGTTATTCCGATGATAACTTCCCTTTAAATATTTATGGTAAAAACACTGCTGCTGCTACTACCGAAGTCCAAATTCCGTTTTTATCTCCTTCGGCGGATTGAGTGATGTTAAATGTTTTTACAATTTTGCCCGACATTTTAAATATCTTTTCGCGTTCATCCCAGTTTGTATTCGGATCGAATTGAACGCCAAGCGTTGTTGCAAGCATAGAAGCCGCAAGATCTTCTGCGTATTCACCGGCTCTTTCATCTGTCTCACCATAAGGATGATGTTCAGAAAGATACCCGTAGACCGCATCATCAGCCGGCTGAGCGACACCAATTGACGCCGCAATTAAACGATTCGGTTCGTTTGTCGCATTACGCGCCATAACGCAAAATGTAATTTCTCCACCACTTAATAATTTTACACCATCGTCTTTTGGGATTCTTTTACAACCAGGAGGATATATACTGGAAACAGACACTATATTGCATTTTTCAATTCCTGCGTCTCGCAGTGCAAGTTCGAATGATTGAAGATAGTCTTTATGGCGTCCGACGCCTTTTGTGAAAAATATTTTAGTAGGGGTGAACAATTTATATTCTCCAAAAATAAAATGAATGTTATCGTGTTACTTTTAAAAATTTTCGTTTCCCGACCTTCAAAATAAATTCTTTTTTATCGGGAATAATCGAAAGCGGATCAGATACTTTTTCGTTGTCTATACTTACACCGCCTTGCTCTATTAATCTTCTTGCTTCGCTTTTCGATGAAGATAATTTAGATTTTATCATTAAATCGATAATAGGCATTGGAGTGTCAATACTGAATTCTTCGATGTTATCGGGTATGCTTTTCGCAATGAATATCCTATCGAATTCTTCTTCAGCAGACTGCGCCGCTGATTTGGAATGATACATCTCCACTAATGTTCGAGCTAATAATCGTTTAATATCTCTAGGATTCATTTTAGGATCATCAAGAGATGTTTTTATTTCGCCTAATTCTTTTTGCGAAACATTAGTCGTAAGTTCAAAAAACTGATAAATCAATTTGTCAGGAATACTCAGTGTCTTACCATAAATTTCTTTCGGAGATTCGCTTATACCGATGTAATTATCTAATGACTTGCTCATTTTCTCTACGCCGTCTGTGCCATTAAGTATCGGCATCATCAATGTAACTTGCGGCTCTAATCCAAATTCCCGCTGAATATCTCTCCCAACTAGTAAATTAAATTTTTGATCTGTTCCACCGAGTTCTACATCTGCTTGAATAGCAACAGAATCCATTGCTTGAGCAAGCGGATAAAGAAATTCATGGACGCTGATTGGTTCGCCGGCTTTATATCTTTCGGTAAAATCATCACGCTCAAGCATTCTCGCCACAGTGTATTTACTTGCCAAACGTACGACATCTGCAAAACTCATTTTATTCAGCCAATCAGAATTATATTGCATTTTAATTCTATGACCCGATAAAATTTTTGTTGCTTGTTCAAAATAACTCTGACCATTCTGGCGAGTTTCTTCGAGAGTTAGGGAAGGGCGAGTTTTACTTTTACCCGATGGATCGCCAATCATTCCGGTGAAATCGCCAATTATTAAAATCGCCTGATGGCCTAAATCTTGAAATTGTCTAAGTTTGCGCAGTACTACAGAATGGCCTAAGTGTAAATCGGGTCGGCTTGGATCGCATCCAAGTTTTATATTGAGTGGTTTGTTGGTTTTTAGAGAGCGTTCAAGTTTTTTTACAAGGTCTTCTTCAGGAATTATCTCGGAAACACCTCGCTTGATAACATCCATCTGTTCATTTATCGGTGGAAACAATTTTTATATTTTACTCCTTTTAATTCGTGCAATATCTCTATCTGCATCTCGTTTAGCAATTGCTTCGCGTTTATCAAAACTTTTTTTACCGCGGGCTAAAGCTAGTTCAACTTTAGCATACGCACCTTTAAAATATATGGATAGCGGAACAAGTGTCAATCCTTTTTCTTTCAAACCACCAATTAATTTGCGTATCTGTTTTTTCTGAAGCAATAATTTTCTTTTACGTCGCGGTTCGTGGTTATTGATATTACCTTGTTCATACGGACTTATGTGCATACCTTCGAGCCACACTTCGCCTTTAGTCACTTCGGCATAACTATCCTGCAAATTAGCGTTTCCTTTTCGCAAGGATTTTACCTCAGTGCCCTTTAGCGCAATTCCAGCTTCCATAGTTTGTAGAATATGGTAATCGTGCCGCGCTTTTCGGTTGCTAATTGTAACTCTTAATTTATCCTCAACCATCCATCATTTTTTATTTTAACTTACCGTAAAAGTAAAAAATAAGCAATCATAAATTTTATTTTTTTCATTAAATAATTTTGATTGTTCAGGTGCCCAATGCTCTGTCTTAATGTCTAAAATAGGAACTTAGTATGAAAATTTATATGTTTAATAAATAGTACATTGATATAACTTTTTGCCTTTAGTTACTCTTCTATCTATATTTGAATAAAATTATTTATAGGAAAAATAATTATGGCGGAAAAACAACTTGACTTGACAATAATAGGCGGCGGACCTGGCGGTTATGTTGCCGCTATACGAGCCGCGCAGTTAGGAATAAAAGTCGGTTTAATTGAAAAAGATAAACTTGGGGGCGTTTGTCTAAATTGGGGATGTATTCCATCAAAAGCGTTGCTTAAAAGCGCAGAATTATATAATGCTTTTAAAAAATCGCATGAATATGGAATAAATCATACCGGATTATCTTACGATTTTGCCAAAATAATTACGCGAAGCAGAGGCGTTGCTGATAGAATTTCTAAAGGCATAGAATATTTGGTTAAAAAAAATAAAATAGAACTTATTGCAGGAACGGCAAAGTTAGCGGATAAAAATTCAATTGAGGTGTACAAAGATGGAAAATTATTAGATTCAATAAAATCTAAACATATTATTTTAGCAACGGGAGGCAGACCGCGTTCAATTCCGGGCGTTGCAATAGATCGGAAAAAGATTATATCAAGTTCAGAGGCAATGACGCTTTCGGAACAGCCGAAATCGTTGATAATAATTGGCGGCGGAGCAATTGGCGTAGAGTTTGCTTATTTCTATAATTCGTTTGGAACTAAGGTTACTATTATTGAAATGCTTCCGGCAATATTACCATTTGAAGATAGAGAGATATCTAAGATTCTTGAAGCGAGTCTTAAGAAATCAGGAATTGAAATATTGACCAATTCAAAAGTAGAGAGCATTATAGCTGCTGAAAATGTTACGGCAACAATAATAGAAAAGGATGAACGTAAAGAAATTTCGTCAGATGTAGCGCTGATGGCAGTTGGAGTTCAGGCAAATATAGAAAATATTGGCTTAGAAGCCGTCGGTATTAGAACGGAAAAAGGATTTATCTTAGTTAACGAATTTGGAAAAACAAATATTGATAGCATTTACGCTATAGGCGATGTTGCCGGACCACCTTTGCTTGCTCATGTCGCATCTCACGAAGGAATTGTTGCAGTCAATCATATTGCTGGGAAAACAAAACAGGGAATTGATAAAACCAATATTCCAAGTTGCACTTATTGCCAGCCGCAAGTTGCAAGCGTAGGATTAACGGAAGAAGCGGCAAATGCCCAAGGTTATAAAATAAAAATAGGTCGGTTTCCATTCCGACCGCTTGGAAAAGCGATGGCAATTGGCGAAACAGAGGGAATCGTCAAACTAATTTTTGATGAAAAGTATGGAGAATTACTTGGCGCTCACATTATAGGTGCCGAAGCGACAGAAATGATCGCAGAGCTCGGAATAGCTAAAACATTAGAAACCACTTGGGAAGAAATTAGCCACACTATGCATGCGCATCCTACGCTTTCCGAAGCAGTGATGGAAGCCGCTGGCCAGGCGTTTGATTCGGCAATTCATATATAAAATTTCTTGAAATGAGAAGCTTTGAAAAAATTGCTTGTTTCAGATATTGGACTCACTAAATATGCTTATGCGTGGGAATTACAACAGAAGCTTTTTGCTTTGCGCCAATCAGAACAGATTAAAGACATTTTAATTCTTACCGAGCATGAGCATGTATATACACTCGGTAAAAGTAGCGATGAAGCACATCTGCTTGCAACAAACGTTGAACTAATCGAACGGGGAATTGATACGTTTAAAGTTGATAGAGGCGGCGATATAACGTATCACGGACCGGGTCAAATCGTTGCATATCCAATTCTCAATCTCTTAAATTATAAACAAGATATTCATTGGTATTTAAGAAAATTAGAAGAAGTTATTATAATTGCTTTAGGAGAGTATGGTGTAACGGCATATAGAGAGGAAGGATTAACAGGAGTATGGGTAATGGGTGAAAAAATAGCCGCAATTGGAATTAAAATTAGTAGATGGATTACTATGCACGGTTTTGCTTTAAATGTAAATACTGATTTAACAAAATTCGAAAGAATAATTCCATGCGGAATTTTCCATAAAGGTGTTACATCTTTAAAGAGCTTAAAAGGCAAAGAAATTCAATTAGCTGTTGTAAAAGAAACAATTATAAAATCTTTTAGTGAAGTTTTTAAAGTCGAAATTTCTGTAATAAATAAAAATGATTTTTTAAGAATGATTTTGGAACATACTGAACATTAATACTTTGTCTCATTTTAATATCTCTGACGAAGCGGGCACAAGCGAGATTATGAACTATCGTTTTAGTATATTAGAATAGTCCTTGAAATGAAGCGGATATTCGAAAAAAAGAAATTACATTTGCAACTTAAGGTATCAATTTTTTGTAAGTGCAAAGCTGTATCTTGATATGTTAGATTTTAAAGAAATAAATTGATGGACTTGGAAACACAAGAAGAAGTAAAAATCGTTCACACTAAACGTCCGCATTGGCTTAAGGCAAGAATACCTTCGGGTAGTGAATATGCAAAAATAGATGATTTAGTACGTACGAATCGATTGAACACAGTATGTGTAGAAGCTCGTTGTCCTAACTTGGGGGAGTGTTGGAATTCGGGCGTTGCGACTTTTATAATACTTGGTGATGTTTGCACCAGGTCATGTGGATTTTGTGCGATAAAAACCGGAATACCAGATTATGATTTAGATTGGGACGAATCACAAAGAGTAGTTGAAGCTGTTGTGTTGATGAAAATTAGTCATGCCGTTATCACATCTGTTACTCGCGATGATCGAAAAGATGGAGGCGCTCCAATTTTCGCCGAGACCATTAGATTAATACATGAGCGTGTGCCTAACTGTAAAGTTGAAGTATTAATTCCTGATTTCAAAGGAAGCGAGGAAGCTCTCAATATTGTCCTCTCTGAAAAACCTGATATTTTGAATCATAATTTAGAGACTGTCCCACGTTTATATAGAACTGTGCGTCCGCAAGCAAATTATAAACAGTCGTTAGAGGTTCTCGAAAGAGCCAAGAAAAAAGGTTTTATAACAAAAACTGGATTAATGCTTGGAATTGGGGAAAAAACTGAGGAAATTTTAGATGTAATGAAAGATGTTAGCTTAGTTGGATGTGATATTATAACACTAGGTCAATATTTACAGCCGACAAAAGCTCATCTTCCTGTTGATAGATATGTTCATCCTAATGAATTTAAAATATTAAAAGATGAAGGAATAAAAATGGGTTTTCGGCATGTTGAGTCTGGTCCATTAGTGCGAAGCTCTTATCATGCTGCCGGACAAGTAAAAGGTTAATATATGATTACTAAATATGGTTATGATGTTTATTTTACAATAGCGGCAATTTGCGTAATTGCCATAGTTATAGCAATAATTTTTATTGAACCAAAAGCTTACAAATATTTGCTAATATTTTTTTCTTTAGCGCTATTTGGTTTTGCGACAAATTTTTTCCGTGATCCCGAACGCTTAACGCCAGATGGAGAGAAGCTAATTATATCGCCCGCTGATGGAAAGGTTATTGTTGTAAAACAAGTCGAAGAAAATGAATTTCTTAAGTCGCCATCTTGGCAAATTAGTATTTTCATGTCGCCATTAAATGTTCATGTTAACCGTAACCCGATTTCCGGCAAAGTAAAACATACGCGTTATGTGAAAGGAGAGTATTTTGCTGCTTTCGAAGATAAAGCGTCCGAAAAAAATGAACAGATGATTGTTGGTATTGAAGGAAGCTATGGAAAAGTTATGTTCAAGCAAATTGCTGGGTTTGTAGCTCGCCGTATAGTATGCCCATTGAAACAGGATGATGTTGTTAAAGTAGGCGAGCGATTTGGCATGATTAAGTTTGGTTCACGTTTAGATGTATTTGTGCCAATTTCAGTTGAAGTTAAGGTCAAAATCGGAGAAATAACTAAGGCGGGTGAAACTATTTTAGGGGAATTTTCTCAAAATACATTAGAGGATAAAAATAAATGAAAATTACCCGTGCAGTAGTTCCAAGTCTTTTTACAACTTTGAATATTTTTTGCGGATTTTTGTCCATAATACATACAAGCCAAGGAAGTTTTTATGCTGCAGCATGGTTTATTATACTTGCGGCTATTTTTGATTCACTTGACGGTGTTATGGCACGAATAACACGCTCATCAAGTCAGTTTGGCGTTGAATTAGATTCACTTGCCGACGTAGTTTCATTTGGAGTCGCCCCTTCGTTTATGATCTATCAAGCTTATCTATACAATTTAGGTAATTTGGGAATTATAATTTCTGCAATGCCTGTTGTGTTTGGCGCTATCCGATTGGCAAGATTCAATGTCCAATTAGTCGGTTTCGATAAGGACTATTTTAGCGGATTACCAATACCAATGCAGGCAATAACGGTATGTGCTTATATGTTTCAATATTACGGAGTTGAAACAGGTTTTGCTGGTTGGGCTGGTTCTGGCTTAACAGTTCTTGTTATTATTCTTTCTTTGCTGATGGTAAGTCGGGTAAAATATGATACAATGCCAAAACTTTCAAAACGACAAATAAAAGCGCATCCTTGGAAAATTGTTGGCGCAATTGCAGGTTTGTTAGTTGTGATTTTTTCTGTAGGTAAATTGCTGTTTGTAGTTTTATCTGCCTATATATTTTTTGGAATTGTTCGTTATATAATTATAAAATTTAAAAATCTTATTGCAAAGAGTGAAAATGGAACCGAAGAGGCGGGAAAATTAACAAGAATTGATATATAGGAGAATTAAATGTTTCACTCAAAAGTATATGTAACATTAAAGAAGTCTATTCTTGATCCGCAGGGAAAAGCTGTTGAACACGGAATCCATTCGCTCGGTTTTGAAAATATCAGCGATGTTAGAATTGGAAAATATATAGAAATGGATATTGATGCAGATAAACAAGAAGATGCGGAACGGATCACAAAAGAAATTTCCGAAAAACTGCTTGCGAATTTAGTTATGGAAGTTTTTTCATTTACAGTAGAACCGATTAAAGAGTGAAGATAATGGCTAAAGCAAAATTTGGCATAGTTGTATTTCCAGGTTCTAATTGTGATCACGATTCACTTTATGTAGCAGAAACAATATTACAGCAAGAAGCTCGACTTATATGGCATAAAGAGGGTTCGATTGGAGATGTTGATGTCGTGATTTTACCAGGTGGATTCTCTTATGGCGATTATTTGAGATGCGGCGCTATTGCTCGGTTTTCACCTATAATGAAAGAAGTTGTGCGGTTTGCGAATAATGGCGGTCTTGTAATTGGAATTTGCAACGGTTTTCAAGTTTTAACTGAAGCAGGGTTATTGCCAGGCGTCTTACTCAGGAATCAATCTCTGCTTTTTATTTGCAAGTACTTGCACTTGCGAGTTGAAAATCCTAACTCCAACTTCACCAATCAGTGTATTCAAGGTGAAGTATTAGAAATTCCAATAGCTCATGGAGAAGGTAATTACTTCACCGATCCCGATACATTAAAAAGTTTGGAGGATAATCAACAAGTTGTATTTCGCTATTGTGATAAAAACGGCAATGTTACTGATGAAGCAAACCTTAACGGGTCATTAAATAATATTGCAGGCATAATAAATAATAAAGGGAATGTGCTTGGAATGATGCCGCATCCAGAAAGAGCTTCTGATCCAATGTTGAAGCACACAGATGGAAGAAAAATATTTGATTCAATAATGCAATCTTTAAATTTACAGCTTAATGTTGTAGAACGTTACGCAGAAGAAAGGAGTTGATGTTATGGGTCCAATAGGCGGTCAAGAACTTATAATAATATTGATTTTAGTATTAATTTTTTTTGGTGCAAAAAAATTGCCTGAATTAGCTCGTGGATTAGGGCAAGGGATTAAAGAGTTCCGTAAAGCTGCAAAAGATGTTCAAGAAGAAGTTAATAAGGAAGTCAAAAAAATAGACGATACATCTGATACGCAGCCCAAGGGTTGAAAAATCTTGCTGATAAATGCGATCGGTTAATACATAGAAAAATTAATGAAGACGTTCGATGTAATTAAGGAAGAGCTATCGACAAGGAAAATTACGGTCGAAAAACTTACACAGGACTATCTTACAACTATTGAGAAAAAGAAGCATTTGCACGCCTTGCTTGCCGTTTTTCCTGAAAGAGCAATCAAACAAGCGCAAGTTATAGATAAAAAACTTAATTATGGAAATGCGGGACCATTAGCCGGCATGGTTATTTCTATAAAAGATGCTATTTGTATTAAAGATGAAAAAATTACGTGTGGCTCAAAAATACTAGAGAATTTCATTTCGCTATACGATGCAGAAGTTGTAAGAAGATTAAAAAATGCAGATGCTGTTATTATTGGTAAAAATAATATGGATGAATTTTCGATGGGTTCTTCTACGGAAAATTCTGCATATGGCAGAGTGAAACTGCCTCAGGATGAAACGCGAGTGCCAGGCGGTTCGAGCGGCGGCTCGGCTGTTGCTGTTAAGTCAGGAATGTCAACTACATCACTTGGCTCGGATACCGGCGGTTCAATCCGTCAACCAGCCGCATTTTGTGGAGTTGTTGGATTAAAGCCGACTTATGGCAGAGTTTCACGTTATGGTTTAGTGGCTTATGCCTCCTCATTCGATACAATTGGACCGCTTGCATTGACCACGAAAGACGCTGCCACGGTTTTGCAAGTGATTGCAGGATACGATCCGAATGATTCTACTTCTGCAAAAATTCCAACACCAAATTATATTTCACATTTAACAAAAGATATAAAAGGATTGAGAGTCGGCATACCAAAAGAATATTTTGGCGAAGCTCTTGATCTTGAAATACGACAAGCAATTGAAAAAAAATTAGATGATTTAAGAAATAATGGAGCCATAATAAAAGAAATAAATCTTCCGCATACAGAATACACAATTGCATCTTATTATATATTATCAACAGCTGAAGCGTCGTCTAATTTGGCTCGCTTCGATGGAGCAAGATATGGATATCGTTCAGAAAAAACATCCAATCTTTCTGAAATGCATGTAAAATCTCGCAGTGAAGGACTTGGAACCGAAGTTAAGCGGCGAATAATGTTAGGGACTTATGTCCTATCTGCCGGGTATTATGAGGCATATTATCGAAAAGGACAGAAGGTGCGCCGTTTGATTAAAGAAGATTTCGATAAGGCATTTTCACAAGTTGATTGTTTGATAGCTCCGGTTACTCCAACAACTGCATTTAAAGCAGATGAAAAAGTGAACGATCCTTTATTGATGTATCTCTCCGATATTTACACAACATCGGCAAATCTTGCTGGTATACCGAGTATAAGTATTCCTTGCGGCAAAGATCAACATGGGTTGCCAATAGGGGTGCAGATGCTCGGCAAGCAATTCGATGAGTCAACTATTTTAAAGGTAGCAGATTTTCTTGAGACAGTTAATTAATTGTATAATCAATGGAGAGGAATAAAATATGAGTATTCTCGTTGATAAAAGGACACGACTTGTTGTGCAAGGAATTACTGGCAGTGAAGGGACATTCCATACAAAGCAAATGATGGAATACGGAACACGTGTAGTTGCCGGCGTAACACCCGGAAAAGGCGGAACGCAATATTCTGGCAATGAAAAAGATCAATTGCCTCATCCGGTGAATGTGTACAATACTGTTCAAGAAGCAGTTGAAAAGCAAAAAGCGAACACATCTGTAATTTTTGTGCCCGCTACATTTGCGGCAGATGCAATTATGGAAGCGGCGGATGCAGGCATAGAATTAATTGTTGCAATTACAGAAGGTATTCCAACAAAAGATATGGTGAAAGTATATGAATACACATTAAAGCAAAATGTAAGGTTGATTGGTCCTAATTGCCCAGGAATTATAACACCAGGGATTGCTAAAATAGGAATAATGCCGGGTTATATCCATTTGCCGGGAAGAATTGGAATTATTTCAAGAAGCGGAACATTAACTTATGAAGCTGTATCTCAACTTACTCAACGCGGAATAGGACAATCTACTTGTATTGGTATTGGTGGTGATCCGATTATTGGTACAAGGTTCATTGACGCTATAAAGCTTTTCAATAAAGATAAAAATACGGATGCAATAGTAATGATAGGTGAAATTGGAGGAAATGCAGAAGAAGAAGCGGCAGAGTACGTTGAGAAGTTTGTAAAAAAACCTGTTGTTGGGTTTATAGCAGGCCAAACAGCGCCCCCAGGAAGAAGGATGGGGCATGCCGGGGCAATAATTTCCGGAGGTAAAGGAACTGCATCGGAAAAAATGAAAGCAATGCGCAAAGCAGGAATTATTGTTGTTGATAGTCCTGCAATTATTGGTGAGACTGTGGATAGAGTTCTGAAAAAGTTTAAACTCAAAAGAAAAAAATCAAAAGTAAAAAATAAAGAACGAGGAGTAAAAAGAAATAAATCAAAAAAAAATGTAAGAAGTAAAAAGTAAAAAGGAAGAATAACTTATAGAGAAGAAGTGCAAAAAGCAGTCTTTCTTATTGTCTTGGAAACTTATGAAGAAAATGTAACTATAAATTCAAAAAAAATATTCTGACGTTTGTGGAATTGAAAGGAGAAATAATATAAATGGCAGTTGAACGAACATTAGCTATACTAAAACCTGATTGTGTTCGTAAGAATTTACAAGGAGAAGTATTATTGCGGATTGAAAATGATGGTTTCAAAATATTAGCATTAAAGCAAATACATCTTACGCGAGAAGTAGCTGAAGCATTTTATGCTGTGCACAAAGGGTATCCATTTTATGAGGGTTTGATAAAATTTATGACAAGCGGACCGTCAATACCTGTTGCTTTAGAAAGAGAAAATGCAGTAGCTGAATTTCGGAATATAATAGGCACAACAGACCCTAATGAAGCCGCAGCCGGAACCATAAGAAAATTATACGCTGATAGTAAAGTACAAAACATTGTGCATGGTTCAGATTCTATAGAAAACGCGAAAAAAGAAATAGCATTCTTCTTTTCAGAATCTGAATTGGTTCAATAGAAAAATTATTCTAAAGAGGATAGTTTCATTATTATTATTCTCTCCAAAAAAATCTATAATGCATCTAAGAAAATGGAAAAAAATATCTGAAGAAATTCTTTTTAAGAATCCATGGTGGATATATAAGAAGGACGAAACTGAATTGCCGAATGGAAAGAAGGGAGAATATCATTATGTTTATACAAATGGGGCAAGTATGATAATTCCGGCGTTAGATGATGGAAAATTTCTAATGGTTAAGCAATATAGGTATTTGAATAATAGAGAGAGCTTAGAATTTCCCTGCGGTGGTGTTAAAGATGGTCAAACATACGAAGATACTGCTAAACATGAACTTTGCGAAGAAACTGGCTTTTCCGCAGGAAAAATGCAATTTATAGGAGAATTTAATCCATATAATGGCGTTACTAATGAAATTTGCCGCGTATATATCGCGTCCCAGCTTAAACCAGTCGATTCTATTCCGGATGAAACAGAAGAATTCGAAAAATTCAATCTTTCATTAGAAGAAATTGATAAGAAAATCGCTAATAATGAAATATGGGATGGAATGACGATAGCTGCATGGACATTAGCAAAGAAAATGCTATAAAATATTTTCGGTAAGGTAATAGGAAAAATCCTATATACATAGTACTTATCTTATGAAACCTTAATTCTTAAAGCTATTAGTTGGATAAAAAAAATAAGATATTTGCTTAGGTGAAAAATTTCCTTGACAATTTTAATCTATCATGTTATTATTTTACCATAAGTGCATATCCCTTTTATATTGTGGCGGAAAGTGTTGTAATAAAGGAAAAAAAATAAATGAATACGGGACAAATGCTTCTTGTTACCGGAGCGCTTGCGCTACTTGGTACAACTGTGCTTACGGTAAATCGAAGTCATATACATTATGGTGCTATATTACGACAAACTGAAATCGGTATTGCTGCTGTATCAGTTGCCTCATCGCGAATTGAATTAGCGGCGGCAAAATTATTTGATGAAATTCTAACAACTTCTGGAGCCACTACTGTTAACGATTTATCCTCTGTGCTTGGTGTAGATGCCGGAGAAATTGCTCATGTTGATTCGACATTTGATGATTTCGATGACTTCAATGGCTCAATTGCGAGAGATAGCGTAGTTGGCGTGGATGTTTTCAGAACATTTGCAAATGTTTATTATGTAACCACTGCAGATCCAAATATTAGAAGCACGGCAAGAACATTTTTTAAAAAAATTGACGTTTTCACAACCGGATCGATGAGGGGAGATCCTAATGTAGGTTTTGCAGGCGGCGATACAATTAAAATATCTTATATATGTAGTTATTTTAGGCCATAAATTATGGGCACTTCATCATTAATTGATATAATAGGATCTTTTGTTGTTGGCGGGTTAATTTTCTTGATGGCTTTGAGACTCAATCAAAGTTCGATGGAAAGATATACCGCTTACTATTCAAGCTTCAATCTGCAAACTAACTTAACGGCTCTCGTTAACATAATAGAAGATGATTTTTCGCGAATAGGATATTCTTCTAATGCGAATAATGTGAATCTAAGAGAAGCTATAGTATTTGCTGACACGGGAAGAATTAGTTTTCGAACAGATATTGTCGATCAGCATGGTAGAAGCGATGGGAAAATGGATACAATTACTTATTATATTGGTCCAACATCAGAATTGTTGAGCACACCAAATCCACGAGATCGGTATCTCTACAGGCAAATTAATACCGGCTTACCTATAAGAATCTATTTAGGACTGACTGAATTTAGATTTAAATATTTTAATGCCACTGAAAGAGAAATTAGACAATTTCCAGTTCCAAATCCTGGTGGAATACATATTATTCAATTATCAGTTAGTTTAGAAAATCCAGTTCCTCATCAAGATTTCATGGATGATACGACGCATTATAAAGTATATTGGAGACAAATGCGCCTTGTATCTAAAATGATGCAAAATAGTTAATAAGATATAAGGAGTAATAAAATATGGGTAAGAATACTTTGTTAATGGTAATAGGGTTCAATTTTATTTTTGTTTTTTTGGGAATAAACCTTAACAAAATAACAAATCAATCATTTAGAAATTATGTAAAATATTTAGAGTATCAAAGAGCTCGTAACGTTACAGCGAGCGGTCTTAATTATGCGGTTGGTATGATATCAATAGATACTGGCTGGACGCCAACTACTAATAGCATATCAATTGATAACAGCGGAGAAACTGGCTCTTTGGAATGGAGTCTTGCCCGAACGATAGTTAATTCAGCAAGAAGAGTTACCATTCGTACTCAAGGTATTTATGGAGCGGCAAAAGAATCTACTACTGTAGTCCTAACAATTGGAAGATTTTCAGAGTATGCATTTTACAGCGAAATTGAAAATAATATTAATTGGACAACAGGCGACACTTGTTGGGGACCACTGCATACACAGCAAAGGATAAGCATAATTGGCTCACCAGTTTTTATGGGAAGGGTAACATCAAGAAATGGATTACAAAATAATGGCGGTAGTAATTATCACCCACAATTTTTTGATACTTACCGAGAAGGAGTCGATATAAGTCTGCCCGCTAACATCAATCCTCTTACAACGGCAGCATCAAGCGCCGGAAGAGTATATTCTAACACAGACATTTACTTACAATTTTTAGCTAATGGAAATGTAGTTGTGCGCCAGGGAAGTTGGGGCGGTACACCGACAATATTTACTTCAATATCAAATTTTGCCACTAACGGTATTTTGCATGTACAAAATGGCAATCTTTATATAAAAGGAACAGTATCTGGTAGAATGACTATATGTGCAACCGGCAGTTCGGGACTTGCAAAAGGAAATGTATATATTGACTCATCAGTTGTATATAACAGCAATCCACTTGTTAATCCGTTAAGTACAGATATGTTAGGCATTGTAGCTGAAAATAATGTGTTCATATCAAATAATTCAAATAATAGAGTTGCTTCAAGAGGCGTTACTATCCATGCCACAATCATGTGTCGTAACGGTGGTGTAAAGGCTGTAGATTATAGTACAAGAGGATATTGCGGTCAATTAACTATATTAGGCGGTATCCAGCAAAGAAATAGGGAGCCAGTAGGTGTAATATCTGGTGGTACTATTTCGGATGGATTCCATAAGAACTATAGGTTTGATAACAGAATGGCAAATGATTTCCCGCCCGGTTATCCACAAAGAGAAAGATTTAGAATCCTTTCTTGGTATAGTCGCATTACTTCAAAATATGCTGACGTTTGGGAAGACTATAGGTAAAAATTTAAAAAAATAAACCAGTATATAAACTGAGGTGGTTAAGGAACTCACGAAATCAGCTAAAAGAGACTTCTTAAAAATCGGATAAATATCCGCAGACACATACCACGGATGATGTTTTAATTTTTAGCCGAGAGCTAAAATCTGTGGTTTCCATTGTTTAATATTTCAGAAGCAACTGACACTCCGAGTTTTGTAGAATTTTCTAGTGTACTAATTATAAAATAAGGAAAATCAAGTTTAATCAAGTTTAATATTCAAATATATTTGTGGAATGATTTATGCAATTCCTCAATGTTTTAGTGTAATATAAAAAGTTTGATTGTTGCGAGTTTATTATTTTGAATATTTTTACACTAGTATATAGAATTTAGGCATAAAGAAAATATATGAATACTGGTCAAACAATGCTTGTAATTGCGGCATTTGCGCTTCTTGCTACAGTTACGTTAGCAATTAACGCAACAATGATAGGCACAGCGACTACGGGATTGGAGATGGAAGCCAACCTAAATGCCCTTTCTATCGGACAAGCGCTGTTGGATGAAATAATCAATAGATATTTTGACGAAAATGTTACGCCGCTTCCAGATGGCACTACAAGACGAGTAATGAATGCGTCCGGGATGACGCTATCCCAATTTTTTGGTGCGGATGGTGTAAATGAAACAATTACAGGAATTAGCGGAGCTAATGGCATAATTGACTCATCTCGCGTTTATATTTTCCAATCTCAACGTAAATTCGATGATGTTGATGACTACCACAGGTGGTACAAACGATGGGTTTGGGATGATCGACTAGAATGGTTTAAAGTCTCATGTACAATTACCTATATTGCAGAAGAAAACCCGAATACTACATCTGCATCGCGAACTTTTCAAAAAAGGATAGATGTTCACATCGAAAATCCCAGCTTGCCAAAAAATTTACAAGGAGAGATAATAATCTATAAATTGTCAGATATTGCTATCTATAGAAGATATTATTAGAGATTAGTATGAATGTAATTTTTGATTATATCATGGCAGGAATTATTTTTGGGATTCTTGCATTAACAATTGCACGCGTGCATGTTACAATGAGCAGTACACAATACCAGAATACTTACACAGTAATAACTCAGCGCAATGCAGTGGAACTCGCTCGACAGATCGAAAATGATTTTTTGAAAATGGGCTATAGAGTGCGTGGGCAAACGATTTTCTTTGCTGACAAGGATAGTATCCGATTTAGAGTAGGGTATATTAATAACAATAAAATAGATACTCCCGTAGTGAGATACTATATCGGTAGAGCAATAGAATCTGTTAATACTCCGAATCCAAATGATTTTCCAATTTATAGAAGATATGATAATGACCCTCCACAAAGATTAAATTACGGATTAACATCCTTTAGAATGCAATATTATAACATTAATAATGCAGAGATACTGACGCCTGACGATTCATTAGATAAAATAAGGTCTGTTTTTGTAAGATTTAGCACTATGGGGCCAGAGCCGGTAATTTCATTAATTGACACGACGTATTCTGCAATCGGTTGGCAAAAATTATTAATTCCACGAAATTTATGGCGTACTAATTAAAAGGTATTATTATGGGACGTTCAGCGTTGTTGCTTGTTTTAGCTTTGGCTGTTGCATTCGGTTATATAGGCAATAGCATACATACATATTCTAATTTGTTGGTAGAAACACATTCAACTTATTTTCAATATTCTAACGCAAGAAATCTTGCACGAATGGGTATAAATAGAGTACTCAGATTTATTGCAAGTGATGGTATTGTACGCAATCCTAGTTACAATGCATTAGTATGCAATTTTAACGATGGAAGTTACCGCGTTGATACATCAAGCGTGGCTGACACGTTAACTATTATTTCAAGGGGTAGATATCAGGATACTACTTATACGATGAACGTAAAATTATTGTGGACGCCAAGACCAATACCAGAAGCGGCAGGAGCAGTGGGAATTAATACAAATATTGGAGATTTTCAACCGGGCAATAAAAAACTAAAAGTTGATGGGCGTAATTATACAGAAGATGGTTCTACACGGGTCGGCAGCGGCGATGTCCCCGGCTTTACAGTCAAGAATACTAATGATTCAATAAAAATTGCTAATCAAAGAAATAGTCTAAGCGGAATCGAGGGTAATCCTATAATTAAAATAAATCCGAATCAAGAAGATCCTCAAGATTATCTAAATGAATATATAAAAGCGGCTTCATTTTCTTACGATAAAAATAATCAACCCCCTAATAACATTACATTTGGTACTGCAACTGAACCGACTATTGTTACTTGTAATCCTATGGGTGACACAACGTATGGAGTAAATATGCCAAAAGTTACAGGTTATGGCATATTAGTAATTTATGGCGGAGGCACAGTAAAGTTTACAGGACAATTCGATTGGCGTGGACTAGTAATAGTATATGGTGTTGATACAAAATTAGATTTTCAAACAACGGGGCAAGCTAATATTATTGGGGGACTTATAATAGCTGGAAATATAAATAATACTGTAGATGTGAAAATAAATGGTGAAGCAGATATCAAATATAGTAGCGCCGCTATACAAAAAGCGCGTAGAGTACCAAATCTTAGTTTTTATAGAATACTCGATTGGTATGAATAGATAAATGTAAAATGTCCGTTAATAAAAAGCCTTGCGATAGCGGGGCTTTTTTTTTGCAGATTTAGTCTTATTCTAAGTAATATAAGCGCTTGCATGCTCAAGAATTTGCTCTATCGTCTCACTTAATTTAGCGTGAGGGAGTCTAATGCCAGCGGCATTTTTATGGCCATTCCCCCCAAATTCTTTAGCAAGTTCATTTACCCAAATATCTCCTTTAGAACGTAAATTTATTTTTATTAAACCATCTAATTCGGTGAACATTATCCCAATCTGAACACCGCTAATAGAAAGAGTATATGTAACGAAATTCTCGGTATCTGCATCGGTAGTTTCAGTATTTAAAAACATTTCTTTCGTTATCGTCATATAAGAAAGCTTTCCATCATAAACAAGTTTAATATGCGAAAGGGCTAAGCCCAGTAGTTGCAGGCGATTTATATTTCCTTGCTCGTAGACCTGCTCATAAATTGTCACAGGGTCGGCGCCCATTTGAATTAAATGAGCCGTAATTTTATGTGCCTCAGGGTCAGTTTTTGGATAACGAAATGAGCCCGTATCTGTCATTATTGCCGTATATAAAGCAATTGCAATTTCCTTATCTATTACGCGTCCCGAAAGATAATTTATTAGATGATATAAAATTTCAGCAGTTGCCGTTGTGGTTTCATCTATCATATTGATATCTGCAAATTGTTCCGGCTCCGGATGATGATCTATACATACTTTAACAGCTTGACTTGCAAAGATTGAAGCTTTCATAAATCCTAATCTTTGCAAACTGTTTGCATCTAAAACAACTATAACTTCTGCATCTTCAATTAAGGATGCGTGCTCTGAAAAATCAAATTGATTGATAGGATAGATGTCATTTAAGAATTGATAATTGGAAGGAGTTGGATCGTTATTTAGTATTATTACTTGCTTTCCGATTTTGTTTAAATAATGCGCAAAAGCAACTTCTGCGCCTAAACCATCGCCATCGGGACTGATATGTGTTGTGAGAATAAAACGCAGATTTGCTTCAATTACGGTTTTAAATGTCTCGAATTGGAGCGCCAATTTATACCTTTAAACTTTGTTATATAAAAAAAGGCGCGATTTATTTTTCTATCACACCCGCTTAATCCAAGATATTAAATAATTATTGAATTGTCCAAGTATCACCAGAATTAAAAAGTTTTTGCACGTCTCCCTTTCCTCTTTTTTCAATAGAAAAATTAATCTGATGCTTCATTTCTTCTTCGTACGTCGGTTTAGAGATCGCCAAAAAAACTCCAACAGGGCGTGGATGGCGAGAATTGTATGTCATATCAGAAAGTATAAACGATAGAGTAGTGTCTGTCTTGTCATGCACAAGAAGATCATTCACCGAATATTTTCCATCTTTTAAGAAAACAATTTCTGGAGTAAAACCGTTTAGTTTAATCCCTTTATCTTTTTCTTTTCCGAAGATTAATGGTTTTCCGTGTTCAATAAAAATTAAGTTGTTGTCTTTTATTTCTTTTTCTGTAAACTGAGAAAAAGCCCCATCGTTGAAAACATTGCAGTTTTGGTAAATTTCCACAAACGAAACTCCCTATCGCAAGGCGTATTGATTTCTGTGCTTCCAAAATGAATTTGAAATCCGCTTACACCCGATGTCGTGCCTTGTGGCGCACGGATTTCTGCCGGATAATCAGGGAGCGTACTTAAATCGTTGCCTAAAATTGCAGTGGTGTTTGTGAGAAAAAAAAGGCGACTTTTAGTCGCCTTTTTTAATTGATTTGAGTTTATTCTCTAACTATCCATACTTTAAGTTTAGCCGTTATGCCCCCCGCCAGTTTAATTGGAATATCATAAATACCAAGCATTTTTAATGGTTCTTCTAATTCAATGTGCCTTTTGTCGATAGTAAATTCCTTTTCAGCAAGCGAATCAGCAATCATTTGTGATGTAACAGAACCAAAAAGCTTATCTTCTTCGCCCACTTTCATTTTTATTGTTATAGAAGTCTTTTCTAATTTCTCAGCAAGCTTTTCTGCTTGTTTGCGTTCTCTTTCCAAATGTTTTTGATGTTGTTTTCTTTCTTCTTCAAGTTGTCTTAAGAATCCTTCAGTTGCTTCATAAGCAATTCCTCTTGGAATAAGGTAATTGCGAGCATATCCGTCTTTTGCTGCAACAATGTCGCCCGTCTTGCCAAGTTTTTCAAAATCTTTCCTTAAAATTAATTTCATAAGCTTTTCCTTTATTCAATATCACATTCTAATTTGTTTAGCTCACGGCGTCGTTCACAAACGACAATAATGCCAAATGGCGCGCTCTTTTTATTGCAGTAACAAGTTGTCGTTGATGACGCGCGCAGGTGCCTGTTATTCGGCGGGGTATAATCCTACCTTGTTCAGATACGCAACGTTGAAGCCGTTTCTCATTTTTATAATCGATATAGATTTCTTTTGAATCACAAAATCTGCAAGAACGTTTTTTACGCTGTAATTGTTGTTTGTTTGCTGAACGCTGAGCCGGTCCAGATGTATCTCTACGATTTGTACTGCCTGTTTGTTTATACTTTGGATTATATTTTTTTTGCTGTATCATTTTTATTCCTTCCACTTTTTAGAATTCACTTTGAGTTGGCGATTTGATTGGTTCAAGAGAATCATTATCAGATATATCTGTTAATAACGGTGAACCGCTTGTTGTTGGAGCGGCTGTTTGTTTTAGCAGATCATTGCCAGAAATACGTGTTTGAAGAGATTTTTTATCCAATGCGATCATTAAAAACCGAATGATATTATCTTCCAGCACAAATGCTCGTTCTAATTTTGAAATAAGTTCACCTGAGCATTTTATCAAGCATAAAACATAGAAACCGTTATTTTTCTTTTTAATTGGATAAGCAAATCGTTTGCGCCCCCATTTGGTTAATTCACTTATCTCGCCGTTATTCTTTGTGATGATTTCTTTCACTTTTTCAATAATAGCGTCGATTTGAGTATCTTCTAAATTGGCATTTATTATAAACGTAACCTCGTAGAATTTTTGGTTTTTTGACATATATTTTCCCTTTGGACTTTAGTTAAATAATGGCCCGTTTCAAATTAACGGGCAGGGTTAATTAATAAAATTTTCTTCAGGATCAGTATTAAATCGATTCATTGCTGATTCAATACCATCTTTTAAACTTGTTATGCAGGCATCTCTTGCTCGTAATATCATTCGCTTAAGCATCGGTATTTCTAAATTTTCAAAATTTTCTAAAACAAAATCCTTCAGCCGGCTTTTTTCTGTCGGCATCTTCTGAGATGCTATTCCACAGCGCAACCTTGGAATTTCTTCTGTTTGTAAATGATAAATAATAGAAGCTAAACCGTTGTGGCCTCCATCAGAACCGTTGCGGCGAATCCGAATTTTTCCTAAGGGTAACTGAAAATCATCGCAAACAACAAGAATTTTTTCAATTGGAATATTGTTTTGTTCGATATATTCGAATACAGCAATGCCGCTTTCATTTATATAAGTTGTAGGTTTCAAAAGTATCGCTTCATTTTCATTCAAAGAACAGTGTGTCAACCAATAATTACCTTTGCCAGGTTTAAAAACTATGTTAAAATAATTTGCTAATTCATCAAGAACAAGGAATCCTATATTATGTCGATTATCTCTGTATAAGTTTCCAGGATTTCCAAGTCCAACAATTACATGCATTAAATGTTAAGCAAAGTTTATTATTATTTCTTTTTTTCGTCTGTCTTCTTTGTCTCTGCCGATTCTTCAGCGCCTTCTTCGGCTTTTTTACCTTTAGAAATTACTTCGGGCTCTGCAAGAGTTTCCGCAGTAGGCGTAACCGCGGCGGCGGCTTCAGCTTCTTTTACAACAACAGGTGGAATTACAGCTACAATTGTGCTTGTTTCACTTTCTAAAATCTTTACATCTGGAATAGTTATATCTTTAACGTGTATAGAGCGATTTATTTCTAAATTCTCGACATTAATTTCTAAATGGTCCGGCAGGTTCTTTGGCAAACATGAAATCTTCAATTTATGAAGTACATGCTGTAGAATTCCTCCTTCACGGACGCCTTTTGGTGTGCCGCCGATTAGTTTTATAGGAACGTCAATTGTTAAAACTTCGTTTTCGTTCAGACCGTACAAATCGAAGTGAACAGGACTTTCTGTAATCGGATCAAGTTGCACATCTCTAAGCACACACATATATGAAGCGCCATCATTTAGTTTTAAGTTTATTAAGTGAGCCGCTGAAGTTGTGTATAATGGTTTTAGTAAAAGCTCAGGCATAGAAATCATAATATTTTTTTGCTTATGCCCATAATATATTCCAGGCACTTTACCATTTCTGCGCAAGGCTTTTGTTTGTTTGCCAGTTTCATTTCTAATTTCAGCGTTAATAGTTATTTCAGACATCTTATATCTCCTCGTTAATCTTATCTTTATCTATATCAAAAAGCGAGCTGATGGATTCGTTCCGATGTGTACGATGTATCGCTTCGGCAAAAATCTTTGCAGTGCTTCTTATTTCAATTTTTTTACATTCTTTTTTTAATGGGATCGTATCGGTTACCACAATTTCTTTAACAATAGAATTTTCGATTCTCTCATATGCGGAACCAGATAAAATCGGGTGTGTGCATGCCCCGAATATTTCTTTTGCTCCGTTATCTCGTAAAGCTTGCGCAGCGCCGACAAAAGTACCTGCTGTATCAATTAGATCATCTACTATTAATACATTTTTTCCGCTGACGTTACCTATTATATTCATAATTTCAGTTTCATTTTGTTTCGGACGCCGTTTATCTATTAATATTAAATCGCATCCAAGACGTTTTGCGTAAGAACGAGCCATCTTAATACTGCCCACATCTGGCGATGCAACAACTAAATCTGAGATATCCATGTTATTGAAACAATCGATAAATACTTTTGACGAATATAAATGATCCATCGGAATATCAAAAAACCCTTGAATTTGCGCAGTATGCAAATCCATTGTTATCACTCGATCAGCGCCTGCTTCTGTAATCAAATTAGCTACAAGCTTCGCTGTTATCGATACTCTGGGCTGATCTTTTCGATCTTGTCGTGCATATCCGAAATAAGGAATTACTGCAGTTACTCTTTTAGCTGATGCGCGCTTTGCCGCATCGAGCATTATCAACAATTCCATTAAATTTTCTGCAGGCGGTTGAGTCGATTGAATAATGAAGACATCATCGCCTCGTATATTTTCAATAAATTTGACCCATATTTCACCATCGCTAAAAGTCTGAATGTTGGCTCGCCCGAGCGATATTTTTGCTTCATTGCTAATACGCTCGGCTAATTGACGATTCGACCTACCCGAAAAAATTTTTAGATCACTCATTTTTTTTTCTTTAAATAATCACTTGCATAACTTTGTTTGCTTTATTTAGTGACAATTGCTGGGGTGCCAGGATTCGAACCTGGGAATGTCGGCTCCAAAGGCCGATGCCTTACCACTTGGCTACACCCCAAAATAATATGTTTTCATTTACACAAAAAAACCAACTCCGTATGAGTTGGTGTAAAAATATATCGAAAAAACGCCTTTAAGTCAAACATTAAAACTTAATCAATAAGTTTGATTTTCTTGATTCATTTTTCTAATTTGACAAGAAATGAAGAATTAATGATTAAATAGATAGGAATAAATTATGTTACCTAAGGGACTTACAATATCAAATAATCAAATTATTACAAATCTATTTTGGGTTAGCTCTTTTACAATTATTACGGCTATAAGCGCTCAAATTGAAATTCCTATGTATCCTGTTCCATTTACTCTACAAACCTTTTTTGTTCTATTAACAGGTGCTTTCTTAGGGTATAAACTCGGATTTTTTAGTATGGGCTTTTATTTAATGCTCGGGTTAATCGGCTTACCTGTGTTTGCTGGCGGTACGTTTGGTTTATGGAAGATATTAGGACCAACAGGGGGATATTTATTATCTTTTCCCATTGCTGCTTTTTTAGTAGGTTATTTAGTTAATCGTTACACTGGTTATTGGTGGTTATTATTATCAATGGCGCTTGGCTCAATACTGATTTATATTTTTGGTACAGCGCATTTGTATCTTGTTTATTTCCAAGATTGGAAAAAAGCGATTCAAGCCGGGTTTTTAATTTTTACGTTGTGGGATATATTGAAAATATTTGCCGCGACAACTATTATTTATAAGTATAAACAATCTTTTTCTAAAAAGTAATTTAGCTTTAATATGCTGAGGATTTATGGATCGTAGAACTTTTTTTAAAAAAAGCATCGGTGCGTCGGTATTTGCGGGCGCTTTATTTAACGAAAAATTTAATGAATTATTTAATGTTAATTACAATATTGATGGCATATTACCTTTTGATTTAGTTGCTGTTAAAGGGGGAGAGCCAGATGTTATGTTCCGAAAAGGTATTGATGCTTTAGGCGGAATAAGCAAATTTATTAAGAAAGGACAGAAAGTTGTAGTTAAGCCAAATATTGGATGGGATGTTACGCCTGAAAGAGCCGCCAATACTAATCCAATATTAGTTTCAGAAATTGTTCAGCAATGTATTAGCGCTGGAGCAAGTGATGTTTATGTTTTTGATCATACCTGCGATAACTGGCAGAGATGTTATAAGAATAGCGGAATTGAATCGGGTGTTAAAAAGGTCGGTGGAAAAATGTCGCCCGGCAACTCTGAAAAATATTACCGCGATGTAAAGATTCCTAATGGAAAAAGCTTAATAAAAGCTAAAGAACATGAACTTATATTAAATTCTGATGTTTTTATAAATGTGCCAATACTTAAACATCATGGCGGAACAAGACTTACTATTGCAATGAAGAATTTAATGGGTATTGTATGGGATAGAGGATATTGGCATAGAAACGATTTGCACCAATGTATAGCAGATTATGCAACATATCGTAAGCCAAATTTAAATATTGTTGACGCTTATTATGTGATGAAGCAAAACGGACCTCGCGGAGTTTCTAAAGATGATGTTGTAGTAATGAAATCTCTTTTAATTTCTACCGATATGGTCGCCATCGATACGGCGGCGACTAAATTATTTGGTATGAATCCTACCGAAGTGCGTTATATCCAACTTGCGTCGGAACAAAAAGTTGGAAGGATGGATTTAGAAAATCTTAACATAAAGCGCATTAGTTTGTAAGGTGTCTGATTGCAGTGGTTAAAACGATTTCGTGTTATAGTTGCGATTATATTTTCAATCGCAATTACTATAATCTTTCTTGATTACCTTAGTGTTATTCCTTCTAATTATGTTGCCTTTTTAACATCGCTTCAGCTTGCGCCAAATTTAATGCGAACGTTGGTTATTCTAACAAGCGCATCATTTGGTTTGTTGTTTGTGATTATTCTGACATTTTTGTTCGGTCGTGTGTACTGTTCTACTCTTTGTCCTCTTGGAGTATTGCAAGATGTTATAATTCGTTTTGCAAACATACGGAAGAGGAAAAATAGATTTCGCTTTAGAAAGCAATACTATTTACTTCATTATTCTTTATTTGCGCTTATAGTAATATTAGCATTAGCAGGAAGCATTGTCCTTCTAAATTTACTTGAGCCGTTTAGCAACTACGGACGAATTGTTGCAAATTTATTAAGCCCTTTGGTTGTATCGCTTAATAATGGATTTGAATATATCTTTGATCATTTAGAAATAATGAGTCTTTTCCATATCCAGATTATTTATGTAAGCGCTATGTCCGCTATTTCGGCAGGTTTGTTTTTGCTAGTGATAGTATATTTGTCTTATAATCATGGAAGGTTATTTTGTAATACACTATGCCCGGTTGGAGCGTTACTGAGCATTTTATCCCGGTTCACGATTTTTAAAATTATAATTGATGTAAATAATTGTAAAGAGTGCGGCTTATGTGAAAAGGTGTGTAAAGCAAGTTGTATCAACAGCAATAATAAAGAAATTGATTTTGCCGCTTGTGTTGGGTGCTTCAATTGCATCAGTGCGTGTCCTACTGTAGGAATAAGCTATGATGCTAGAAAGAAAAAAATACATACTACAGAAATAAACATTAATAAGAGCAGACGCTCTGTGATGAAGATATTCGCATTGCCAACATTCGGAATAACATTTTCTAAAATATTCAATGATGTTTTAGAAAATCCAAAAAACGAAAGTGGTTATTTAGAGACGCATAAACATCCAATATCGCCCCCCGGTTCATTGAGCGTAGAAAGGTTTGCTTCACTTTGCACAGCTTGTCATCTGTGTGTTAGCTCATGTCCAACACAAGTATTATATCCTTCATTACTTGAATATGGAATAGCAGGTCTTTTTCAACCACGATTGAATTTCGATCTAAACTATTGCAACTATGATTGCATAATCTGCAGTCAAATTTGTCCAAGTGGTGCTATCTTGCCGATAGATATAAATACGAAAAAAGAAATACAAATAGGGAAGGTAGAGTTCTTTAAACCGGACTGTATTGTAGTTACAAAAGGAAGAGATTGCGGTGCATGTTCGGAACATTGTCCTACAAAAGCAGTAAAAATGGTCCCATATAAAAAATATTTGATGATTCCAGAAATTGAAATTGACTTATGTGTCGGTTGTGGCGCTTGTCAATACGCTTGTCCGGTTTTACCAAATAAAGCAATATACGTTAATACAAATACTATTCATCAAAAAGCCCGAATACCAGAAGTCATTAAAGCTAAATCAACAATCAATGAAACTAACGAGTTTCCATTTTAAAAAATAATTATTCCCTATTAATTTTTGTTCAGTATAGTTTCAATTATGTATAAATATTATTTTTAGCTTACAAAGGATAAGCAAAATTGAACACGCCTGATACAGTACTAATAGTTGAAGATGACGAAGCTTTAAGAATTCTTCTTAAAATTATGCTGGAATTAAATGGACTAAGAGTCATTACAGCTTCTGATGGGGTGGAAGCAATTGACACTTTTTTAGAAAACAAAGAAAATATAGGCGTTGTATTATCTGATCTTGGTCTTCCAAGATTAGGCGGTTGGGAAGCATTTCTTAAAATGAAAGAATCAAATCCTAATCTTAAGGGAATTCTTGCAAGCGGTTTTTTTGAAAAGAATGTGAAAGAAGAAATTATTAAGTCGGGAGTGAATACTTTTATTGAAAAACCTTATGATATGCCTTTAATCATTTCAATGATACGCAACATGCTTGGAAATGAAAATCAAAATAAATGAGTTTATAAATTATTTTCTTCTCTTTTTTTGTTTTGCAGTGAACTTTATAGTTTTAATATCAAATGGCTTAAATTTCAAATGAATTCGTGACTTTTTACAGGTTATTTCTTTTTCCTCGGTTTCTAAAAGATTACATTCAAAAACATTTTTTATCTCAAAGCCAAATTGAATAATTGTGTCTGTCGGTTCTCCACTCGATTCATACAACCGCGCTATAATTGCATCGTCTAATTCTGCTTTCTTTATCGCGCTTATTACGATGTTTTGCTTTGATACCGTGAGCATTGATAAAAGATTTATCTGACGGTTTGATAATAGAAGCGTCGGTGAATTTAATTCTTGAGCTCGAAGAACAGTATTGGCTTTTTTCCAGTCTCCGCTGTGAGGTAGAATTGAGTAACGAAAATTGTGTTTTTCTTCTTCGATCAACTCACTGCTTGCTTGTTTCGGATCATTAAGACTTGGAGCGTGAGCCGACCTTAATAATGTAAGACGTATAACGTTTTCTTTAGTATCATAACCATATTTGCAATCGTTAAGCAAACTAACTCCATATTTCGAATCAGAAATGTCTGCCCATCTTTGTGCGGGGACTTCAAATTTGGCGCGGTCAAAATCTGTATTTGTTTTAGTGGAACGCTCAATTGCACCATATTGTATTTCGTAAGTCGCTAAGTTGCTTTTTAGATTAATAGGAAACGCTGTTTTCATTAAAACGTTGTTCTCATACCAATCTACAATTGTATCAAAATCAATTCGTGGACATTTATGATAAAAATGAATATTCTGTTTTAGGTGAGATCCGTTGTCGCTTTTATATTCCAAGTATATTGTGGCACGTAACGGACCGCTTTCTGTTATTTTTAATTGCTTTACATGCCATATTTCGAGTTTATGCTTTTCTGCCTCAGCTTCAATATTCCATGCGTCCCATTGCTTGGGCGTATCTTTGAATGTCAATATTTGATTGCCGCGCCTATTTTTCTGAATTAATTCTCGCTTTAAAAATTTTGCGTAGAGTGAACTAAAAGCCCCTTTATTGTCAAAGCGAACTTTATAAAAAGGAGTTTCGAGACTATGAGTAGACTGCTTCCATACTTCGTCCTTTCCCTTTGACGTGTCTGCAATATATACAGCAAAATTTTTAGAACTAAAAGGAGGAATGTTTTCTACGTAGCACAATATGGTCTGTTCTTTTTTATTTTTCTTTAAAATTTGATGCTCAATTATGTTGCCTTCCGAATCTCTTATCAGAATTCTTTTTTCTTTCGAGTTAATTGTTAACTCGATATACTCGTTACGCGTCCAACCCAAAAAATTTAATACCGTGAAATAAAATACTTTTTTATTTTTTTTGGAAATCAAAGATATACTATTTATGCAGTTTTCTATTGCTTTTGCACAAGTAGTTTCAATATCTTTGTAATCATTTTTTGATTCTTTATATACATCGCTTATTGCAGTTCCGCTTATAATATTATAAGATTGATTTGTTATAAGTTTTTTCCATGCTGTTTCGAGCTCGGCTTTAGGATATTTTTTTGCTGTTTTGCCTTTTCCGTATAATAATGCTATTACGGCTAATAGTTCGGCGTTGTATAAAAGATTTTCTAATTTTCTATTTTGTTGTTTTATCCATGCATTAGTTGTGTAAGTTCCTCTATGTGTTTCGAGGTAAAGCTCATTTTCCCATACGGGTAGTTCAGAAGACTTTTCTTCAATTGCTTTAAAGAATTCAATTGCAGTAGAAATTTTTGACGATGGCAATCCATTTATGTTTCTTAAAATTACGGAATAGTCTATCTGCTGTTTAGATGGACCACCACCTACAGCTCCATAACCATAAGTTTGAAGTAATATTGGAAGCTCAGGATGATTTTGAAGATGAGTAATGTTATTTTTTAAAAATGCGGGAGTTATTTGCCCTTCAAGTCCAGTAGGTGAGATGTGCGATAATATCTTAGTTTTGTCTATCCCTTGCCACCAGAATGATGTGTATGGAAATTGATTTGTGTCATTCCATGTAAGTTTTGATGTATAAAAATATTTAATGCCTGATTTATAAAATATTTGTGGCAAAGCCGCATTAAAACCGTATGAATCGGGTAGCCAGGCAATATTAGAATCTAAGTCAAATTCATTCTTAAGAAATTGTTTGGCGTATAGAATTTGTCTGATGAATGATTCTCCATTAGGTATATTAAAATCTGGCTCGGTCCACATCGAACAAATTGGTTCCCATCTGCCTTCAGATATGCGTTGTCTTATTTGCTTGTATAAATCAGGATAATTATTTTTGACTAATAGATAATTAAAAGCCTGGCTTTGTGAAAATTTAAATTCTGGAAACTCTTCCATCAATCTAAGCATTGAAGAAAACGTCCTTGCACATTTTCTTTTGGTTTCACCTATAGTCCATTGCCATGCTGTGCTAATATGTGATTGCCCAATAAGATGAACATCCCCTTGAATAATAGTTTTAAATTCATTTTCAAGAGTACTAAGCAGAAAATTATATCCCCTTCGAATAGCGTTTGGATATTCTTCACTCCCGGGTTTAAAATATTTTAGGAAGATTAGCGTACGGCGAATTAGTTCTCTAATTTCTTTAGACTCAAATGAACCATGTTCCATCATCTTATCCACTTCTAGTAATGCAGTTATTGCATTATAAAGTCGCCGTGCTGTAGGATCAATTACTGCAATCTCTGCGGTAGCAAATGTAATTTGTTCATTCTTATGCACGTTAAATGCTTCGATAGCTATTAAATATTCTTCATCTAATTTCGCTTTTTCGCATAACAATATTTCATTATGATTTTTATCAATTCCATGAAATGGCTTTCCATTTACATATAATAATGCAGCGGAGAAATCTAATAATAAAACTACACTCTTGTTTGCGTAAGGTTGAGTAATTTTTATTTTTTTTCGAAACCAGCAAGTCTGATTGAATTTTCCCCATTGAAAGGGAATACGGATTGATATCCACGGTTTATCATTAAGAGTAACTGATTGAGCATTAGGGGCGTTGGTTTCCTTCATTTTCCAATCTGATAAAGATTCCCTAACTGGATATATCGAATTCTTAATATGCGGAAATATTTGTTCTAAGAGATCAATAGCCATTTTTTAACCATTGCCTTTTTTGAAATTATAAAATGTGGTTGAAAATATATATTCTTATTGAAATGAGCAAATAAAATTTTCAACTTTTTTAACTTTTTTTGAAAATCAAATTTAAAACTAAAATGGCGAAATATGAAAAATATTGCCTTTTTTAGTAAAATAGTGGGTATTTAGCGTAGCGCTAACGGGAATCGAACCCGTATTTGAGCCTTGAGAGGGCTCCGTCCTAAACCGTTAGACGATAGCGCCATTTTTTTTAAAAATTGCTGCCCCGCTAGGGGTCGAACCTAGACTTTCCTGATCCAGAGTCAGGCGTGTTGCCAATTACACCACGGGGCAATATCTATTTCGCTATAACAATATACAAAATCATCAATTTGCAGGCAATTACATTCTGGGCAATTAAATATTTATCTTAAATCATATCTATTGCAATTTCTTTTATAGCAAGTTACATTTCTGCTGGTCGAAAAAATGTTATTGTTGGACAGTTCACGTAAAGGAATTAAATATGTCGCGGCAAATGCGATTATTTCTCATTTTTATTCTATTGACATGCGTAATTGCAATCATACTTATTTATTATATGCCAAGTAGCGCAGATGTAATTTATTTTAACGGAAAAATTTATACTATGGATGAAAAAAAATCTATAGTTGAAGCTATAGCTGTTTCTGGAGAACGTATCGTTGGGGTAGGAACATCAGAAAAAATAAAAAGAAAATATTCAGCTCCCGATTTAATAGACCTTAACGGTAAGACTGTAATTCCTGGTTTAATAGATGCGCACTGCCATTTGTTAGGATTAGGGTTAGCACATTTAACAATTGACCTGACTAATTCCGGATCTGAATTTGAGGCGGCAAAAAAAGTCGCAGAAAAAACAGGTGCATTACAATTATCTAATTGGATTCGTGGGAGGGGGTGGGATCAGAACTTATGGAAAGTCAAATTATTTCCTACTCATAAATCACTAGACAAATATTTATCTCATACACCTATTTATCTAACGCGTGTTGATGGACATGCCTGTTGGGTAAATAAAAAAGCAATGGAAATTGCAGGTGTAGATAAAAATACACGGGATCCGGTTGGCGGTAAAATTATAAGAGATGCAAATGGAAATCCTACGGGTGTGTTTATAGATGCCGCTATGGAACTGATTTATAGATTTGTGCCGGAACCGACTGAAGATGAAATAAATAAAGCTATTACAAGTGCTATTAAAGAATGTTTGTCATACGGATTAACATCGGTTCACGAAATGGGAATCGACAGTAAGCAATATGAAGTTTATAAACAAATGATCGACGACAACAATTTTCCAATTAGGTTGTATGGCGCAATTGATGGCACAAGTAATTTATGGGACACGATGAAAGACAAAGGTCCGTTAATTGGCTATGGAAACAATAAATTAACAATACGGGCTTTGAAATTATTTATTGATGGTGCGCTTGGCTCACGTGGTGCGGCATTGATTGAACCATATTCTGATGATCCATATAATCGCGGTGTTACTGTTTTATCCGATTCAAATTTAAATCAATTTGTTGATGAAGCGCTTAATATAGGTTTTCAAGTCTGTGTGCACGCTATAGGCGATAGAGCAAATCATATAATTTTGAATACTTATGAAAAATATTTAGATAAATTAAAACTTAAGAATGCGCGTTTGCGGATTGAACATGCTCAAGTACTTGCACCGTATGATATTCCTCGCTTTAGGAAACTAAACGTTATACCAAGTATGCAGCCAACGCATTGTACATCGGATATGTATTGGGCGGAAGCACGTTTAGGTTCGAAAAGGATAAGAGGCGCTTATGCATGGCGTTCATTATTAGAAACGGGAATTGCTATTGCCGGTGGATCAGATTTTCCTGTCGAGAGCCCAAACCCATTTTTTGGAATTTATGCGGCTTGCACAAGAAGAGATTTAAATGGTATCCCTAAGAATGCGAAGGAGGTTCAAAAATTATTCGAGATTTCACCGGATGGAATCATTGATGAGAAAGAATTCGAGAATGGTTGGTACGTATCACAAAAAATGACAAGAGAAGAAGCAGTTCGTAGCTTTACAACATGGGCGGCGTATTCTGCATTTGAAGAAGACATAAAAGGTTCTATTGAAAAAGGAAAACTTGCAGATTTTATAATTATATCTAACGATATTTTCACTTGTGATGAAAATGAAATTCCAAAGACAACAGTAGAAAAAACATTTATTGGAGGAAAGTTAGTGTTTGTTCGATAATTTTTATTTGAAAATTTTCATATAATTCTAGTTATTGTTTTTCCTATGAAAAGTTTGTAGTATAAACTATAATAAAATAAACATTTAAAGAATTGTAAATCAAAATGCCGTATAAAGTATTAGTTGCCGATGACGACGAAGGACAACGCAAATCTCACGGTTTTGCGCTTGAGGTTGCTACTGCGATTGTAGAAGATGAAATTGCTGTCATTGAAACTGCAAATAGTGTCGATACTTGGGTGAAGATAAAGTCGGAAGTATTTGACTTAATTATCTTAGATAATGATTTTAAAGACACAAATCTCAAAGGACATCTGCCCGGAATTGCGCTTCTACAATTAGCAAAGAAAGAGGGACCTAATAGAGGCACACCTACATTCTTTTGCAGCGCCGATGCTTATGATACGCTGAAAGCAATGGTTGAAAAATATGGAGGAATTTATCTACCAAAGGTAGGTTACGATATAGAAAAAGTAGCTCAATTATTTGCAGATAAAATGATGAAAAAATAATTGCGGGATCATAAATTCAAACATGAAGGTCGCATTAGGTGACCTTTTCTTGTTTTTATAGAAAAATATGGATAACAAAGAAATATTAAAAAAAAATGAACGGTATCATATAATCGAAGGCGCATTATATATTAGCACAGGCGCACTTATTTCTACACAGACCTTGATGCCAGCTTTAATTACAAGATTAGGCGGTAACGATGTATTAGTAGGTGCGTGGCCTGTTGTTATTTATCTAGCTTTTTTTTTTCCTCAAGTTATTTCTGCAAATTATTCTACAAAATCGAAATTTCGCAAGCCAACCGTTATTAAACAGGGATTAATTCAAAGATTTCATATTTTAATATTGGGTCTTGTGGTCGCGTTACTTGGCAATTCTTACTCTTCTATTACGCTTACTCTATTATTTCTAATATTTATATCCAATCAAATAGTTGCGGGGATCGTTTCTCCAATTTGGATGGATTTTCTAGCTAAAACAACACCACCCGAAACAAGAGGAAAGCTTATGGGGTGGAGAACTTCTATAGCCGCCGCAATAGGTTTATTTAACGGAATAATTGTTACTGCGCTCTTAACATTTATTTCTTATCCATTTAATTACGCTTCAGCAATTGTATTGGCGGGCTTATATCAAATTGGTTCGTTAATAATACAACGCAAGGTTGTTGAAAATACCCCATCGGTTACTACTGCGCCAGTCCAAATGAAAAAACTTTTTTTTCATGTAAGCGCTATAATCTCGAATGATATAATTTTCAAAAAATTTTTAATAGCGTCGTCGTTTGTGATTGTTAGTTTCGCATCTGCGGCTTTTTTTACAGTTGCGGCAATGAAGCGTTTTACTTTAACCGAATCCTCAATAGGATTGTTCACAATTCTTACAATTATTGGGCAAATTATTAGTGGCGTAATACTTGGCTGGGTGGCAGATAACAAAGGAACAAAAACCGGATTGGTTATATGTAGTATATGTTTGTTCTTATCGATATTTATCGCATTAGTTGCTCCAACTGTAGAATGGTTCTATTTGGTTTTTATATTATTCGGAATAAACTTGGGCGTGGAATTGTTTATGCGATATAATTATGCAATTGAATGTGCACAAGAAAAAGACAGATCTATGTATGTAGGACTTATGAATGCATGGTTTGCGCCATTCTATGCGATTGCGCCAATTGCCGGTTGGTTAAGTAATCATTTTGGTTATAATTTAATCTTTGCAGGTTCGTTATTTTTTGCTTTAGTTGGAACTATACTATTAGCTCGTATTCCAAATCATATTAAGATTCTTGTACAAAAAGAAAAATAGTGGAACTTGCGATTTCTTCGAAATAATTATACATTTTTTGTATCTAAAGTTTAAAACAAGAAGGAGTAGGCCGTGTACGAGAGGAGCTTAAATGAAGCAGAGTTGATTTTATCAGCTCAAAAAAATTCTATTTTACCTGTGCAAATTGTGTGGGAAGAAGTTGTTAAGCGATCAAAAAAATCGGGTTTCGAAGTTGCATCGTTGCCAGATTTTAGTGCAATGTTGGAAGGCGATAAGCGATTTCAAATTATTCCTGCTCATAACAAAGAGCAGGACGAAGAAGAAATTTTAGATAATGAATATGTTGATTCAGAAATGGAAAAACTTGGGTTCTATCCAGAAGATAGAGTCAAATTACGGGATTCGCAAATTACTGGAAATATTGAATCTGAAGATGATGAAGAAATCGGAAGTATTAAGCGGAAAGCTTTTATAACAATGGTCACCAAATTAAAAGGGAATGTAAAGAAAAAGAAGAAAACAAGTATTACAAAAAAAGTTAAAGCAGATAAGGGGACAAAAAGAGGGAAAAAATTATCTTTAAGAAGAAAAAAAATAAAGAATGTAAAAAGAAAAAAGAAAAAATAGAGAGGCATGCCTGAAGAAAAAATTAGAGTATGGACAATTCGTGAGTTAATGAAATCGGCTATTGATCATCTTCAAAAAAATGGATTTGAAGATGCGAGATTAAATGTTGAGCTTTTACTTGCGCATACGTTAAAAATTCCTAGAATACAATTATACCTAAATTTCGATAAACCGCTTAAATCAATTGAAGTAGATAATTTCCGCAAGCTATATTCTCGAAGACTGAATTATGAACCAGTCCAATATATTATTGGCTCCGCAAATTTTATGGGACTGTCATTTGATGTGGACACACGAGTCTTAATCCCGAGACCAGAAACTGAAACACTTGTCGAACAAGCTATATTGCATTGCCAGAAAATTTTAGATAATCGTACTATAAATGTTCTTGATATAGGCACTGGAAGTGGTAATGTTGCAATAGCAGTTGCAAAGTACGTAAAAAAAGCCGCTATTATATCGGTAGACATTAGCAAGGAAGCGCTCGAAATTGCAAAATTAAATGCAGTTAAACATAAAGTTGAATCGCGCATAGAGTTTATACAAGCCGATATTTTTAAATCGGATGAATTTAGATTCGATACAAAATTCGATCTACTTCTTAGCAATCCACCTTATATATCAATAGTTGAATGGGAACAACTTAATCGTGAAATCAAAGAGTATGAACCGTCGTTTGCACTAACTGATGGAAAGGACGGATTAAATTTTTATCGTCATATTTCATGCGTTGTTGCTGATATTTTAAATCCAGAGGGAGCAATTATTGTTGAAGTGGGTTTTGGACAAGCTGATAAAGTAGTAGATGAGTTTATGCGATGTGGAATACAACAATTAAAAATAGTACGCGATTTGCAGGGTATTTCTCGTATTGTATCTGGCATCTATAAATTATCAAACCATAATATTATCACTCTTAATTAAATTCTTTCTAAAAAAATGCGCGCATTAATTCAACGAGTAAACCGATGTTCCGTTAAAATAGATGGAGAAGTTGTTAATTCTATCGAAAACGGTATGCTTATCTTGCTTGGCGTTAAAAGCGGCGATTTAGAAAATGACGCCGAATATCTGGCGAAACGATGCGCTTCACTACGAATCTTTGACGATGAAAATGGAAAAATGAATTTATCGGTTATTGATATTACCGGAAGTATTTTAGTCGTTTCACAATTTACTTTATATGGCGATACAAGAAGAGGAAATAGACCTAGCTATTCCGATGCGGCGATGCCTCATTTAGCTGAATCCTTATATGAAGAATTTGTAAGTCAATTAAAAAAGTTGGTGGGAGATGATAAAGTTAAAATGGGAGTCTTTCGCGCAATGATGGATATTGAACTTATAAATAACGGGCCTGTTACAATTATAATTGACAGTAAAAATTAAATATTCCATCTAAATAATAAGTCGATAAAAAATTGATTATCGAAAATAACTCGAAAGAACTACATGTTATACTCCTATTTCTTGATGGAGTTGGTATCGGTAAAAATGATGCGAGAATAAATCCATTTTTTAAAGCTGACCTGTCTGTTTTAAAAAATCTTTGCGGCGGTATATTACCTCACACTCCTTTTAAATCTTATTCCAATAATAATGTTGATGTGATTTCAATAGATGCTACATTGGGCGTATCCGGTTTGCCGCAAAGCGGAACCGGGCAAACAGCAATTTTTACCGGTGTGAACGGCGCAAAAAAATTTGGAAGACATTTTGGACCTCATCCTCCGACTATATTAAAGCCAATCATTGCAGAAAAGAATATTTTCGTTCAACTAAAAAAAATCGGTAAATCAACAATATTTGCAAATGCTTTTCCACAAAAATTCTTTGATTATACAAACTCAGGGACTAAAAGACTTACTGTAACTACGCTTTCTCACAAACTTGCTGATATTCCGTTGATGACAGTTGATGAGCTAAAAAAGAATGAGGCAATTTCGCCAGATTTTATCCGAAGTCAATGGGTAGAACTTGGACATCCTGAAATTAAACCAATTAGTCCAAAAGAAGCTGGGCGACATTTAGCGAATATCGGAAAAAAGTATGATTTTACTTTATTTGAATATTGGTTAACAGATCATGCTGGGCATAGTCAGAGAATGACTTTTGCAATAGAAGTGTTGGAAAGATTTGATGAGTTTCTTTTTGGATTTCTTGAACTCTTTGATCCTGCCAATATGCTTCTTATTATATTAAGTGATCATGGTAACATTGAGGATCTTTCTACAAAAACACACACTCGCAATAGAGTATTTTGTATATTAGCGGGTAATCAGCGCCATAAAATTGTAAAAAGAATAAAGAATCTGACACATGTTACCCCGGCTATTATAAGGTTATTCAAGAATTTATGAGTTGATAAATTGATATGTTAACACGCCGACCTGCACTGCGTTTTCTTGTCCTTTATATTGTCGGAATTATTTGTGCATATTGGCTATTTATAAATCCTTTGTGGATTTATTTTTCTATTCTAATATTTGTTGTTCCAATCATTATACTCACACTTATTTATAAATGGCATATTATCTTTTCAATATTTTTACATCTATTAGTTTTATTACTAGGATTATTACTCCACTCAATTAACCAACTCGATTATGAATCCTCTAAACTTGAACCGAGCGTGCAAAATGAAAATATTCTCATTTATGGAATTGTTGATTCAGAACCAATAAAGCAAGAGAGAAGATTTTCTTTTGTAGTAAAAACCGATAGTATAAAAAGAGAATTTAAAATTGACCGCAGAGGTCAACGAATTTTAATAACACTGCGTAACATAAGCGACGCTCATAATTGTGCAAATGTTGAATTTGGAAAACGAATATTTTTGGAAGGAATACTTGAGGCCTATCCATTTAAGAGAAATCCCGGCGAGTATGATTTTGGAAAATACCTCGAATTGAATAATATACAAGGCATTGTTAATATCAAGAGCTTCGATAAAATCATTGCTGTTGAATCGATGCATAAAAATAATTTTCGACATTGGACATATTCTATTCAACAAAAATTATATGCAATAATAGATAAGTTTCATACACAACGTCATGCAAGTTTTTTAAAAGGAATAATATTTGGCTATCGAGCCGAAATTCCTGTAGATATTAAACAATCCTTTATAGATACTGGAACAATCCATATTTTAGCAGTATCGGGTTCCAACGTGGCGTTTGTAGCTTTTATGTTTTATACGGTTTTTGGATTTTTTCGTCTGCCTCGAAAATATATAGCGTTGGCAACAATTATTGGGTTAATATTCTACATGCTAGTAACAGGGTCAAGCCCTTCAGTTGTACGCGCGACAATTATGGCAATTGTTATTTTGTGCGCGACCTTGTATGAACGAAAACCTGATATTTACAATTCAATAAGCGTAGCAGCTCTAATATTATTGATTTGGGATACAAACTTTTTGTTTGATATTGGATTTCAACTTTCTTTTTCGGCTGTAATAGCTATTGTATTTTTGTATCCGCGGTTTGAGGCACTTATCAATAAAATTCCGACTATGTTCGAAGAAATTAAGGCAATAGATTTTGTGTTAAAGCTCATGGCTGTTTCTCTTGCCGCTCTTTTAGGAACAATTCCCTTTACTGCCTATTATTTTGGCCGTATATCAATTATTTCGCTTGTTGCAAATATCTTAGCTGTGCCAATTGCAGGTTTTAATACCTTTTTAGGTTTTACTGAAATTATTTTTTCTTTTATAAATGATTGGATTGCAAGTTTATATGCGGCAGTGAACGATTTTCTTGTGTGGCTTCTTCTTGGTTTTGTCAAACAAGCCGCAAACGTTCCATATGCTTACTTAGAATTCAGTAATTTCAACTTCATCTCTTGTATCTGCTATTTTTTAATAATTGGTTTGATTATCAATATTAATAAACATAGAACGCGTAAAATTATTTTATTTATATGCTTATTAATTGGAAATTTCTTTGTCTACTCATCGATAATATATCCGAATCGTCCTAATTTTTCTCTAACAATGATTGATGTGGGGCAGGGCGATGCAATTCTTACAGAATTTTCTAACGGAAAAAGGATATTGATAGATGCAGGAGCGAAATCAAAAATATATGATGCTGGTATAAGAACAATTATACCATTACTAAAAAATAAAGGAGTTGATAAATTAGATTATCTACTAATAACTCACCCCCATAACGATCATATTGGCGGAGCAAGTTCTATAATAAATAAAATTAAAGTAGATACTTTGATTGTGGCAATGAATAAAATAAATAATCATCAACTTACAACTTTATTGCAAGAAGCAATTAAATACAAAATCGGAGTTAAGCATGTGGAATCGAAAAGTCAAATTTATGTTGATCCTAATTCGCGTGTATATGTCTTGCATCCAAGCGCTTACTTCAAAGCAGATAGAAACCAAAATAATAACACAATTGTATTAAAAGTATTGTATGGTGAATCTTCAATATTATTCACTGGCGACGCAGAAACTGAAGTAGAAAATATACTTATATCCAAATATGGAAATTTTCTATCCAGCAATATATTAAAAGTTGGACATCATGGAAGTATGACTAGTACAAGTGAAGAGTTTATTAGATATGTTAAGCCAAAAATTGCGCTAATATCAGTAGGAACGCGGAATAAATTTAATCATCCATCAAAAACTGTATTAGATAGGTTGCTTAATAATTCAATTGTTATTCATAGAACCGATAAATCAGGCGCGGTGATTTATGAGAGTTATGGAAGCAATTTGCAGAATATCAATTGGAGGTAAAAATGGGAATAACATCAAATATAAAAATATGGTTTTTGTATATCCTAATTTTTTTTTCTATAATTGAGTGTGAATTTAACTAATTCAGATATAAAATACATTCGATCATTAAAGCAGAAAAAGATACGCGATTCAGAGAAAAAATTTTTGCTTGAAGGTTGGCATTCACTTTATGATGCACTAAATTCCGATTATAAAATTGATTTTATCGGAATATCTCAATTTGCAATTAATAATCCAGAAAATGAGAGGGTGATTAACAGGGCAAAAAAAAAGAATATTTCAATTAGAGAAATTAAAAATAATCAACTAAATCTAATCACTGATACGATAAATTCACAAGGTGTTGTTGCGCTCGTACATCAGAAAAATGAAATATTTGAATCGAATAAATTAATTGACGCAAAACTTATTGTTGCTTGTGATGGAATAAATGATCCAGGTAATTTGGGAACAATTATCAGAACATGCGATTGGTTCGGAGTTGATGCGGTTTTCTTGAATAATGGTTGTGTGTCGCTTTACAACGAAAAAGTAATACGGGCAACAGCGGGTTCAATATTCCACCTAAAAATATATGAAAATATAGAGTATGAAATTGTATTGCCGCAACTAAAAATAAACGGGTTTAAAATTATAGGAACGACATTGAATGGAAAATCGCTTTATTCATTTACTCCACAAACTAAGCAGGTAATTATACTTGGCAGTGAAGCGCATGGAATAGATAAAGATGTGTTTCAATTAGTGGATGAAGTTGTTAGCATACCCCGCTTCGGGAGAGGGGAATCATTAAATGTTGGAATTGCTTGCGGAGTTATACTTTCTTACTTTAAAAATAAATAAGCATAATTGCATTCTAATAATCGATAATATAAAATCGAGGAAAGAAATAATTGGCAAGTATTTCATGCCAAATAGTTGAAACTTGTATTTTTAAGAAATTCAAAAACGAAATAAATTATCTTCTTTTACAACGCTCTCCGAATGATAATTTATATCCCAATCTATGGCAAATTATTACGGGAACTATAGAGAGAAGCGAGACTGCAAAAGAAGCGGCAATTAGAGAACTTAAAGAGGAGACTAGTTTATCAATAAACAAATTATGGTGCGTTCCTTATATAGATTCTTTTTTCGATTTTAAAAAAGATGCCGTTCAATTAGCTGTTGTTTTTGCGGCTGAAGCTAGCGCAGATACAAAAATAATTTTATCAAATGAGCATCAAAAGTATGAGTGGTTAAATTACACGAACGCAAGGGAAAGACTGGTTTGGCCCGGGCATAAACAAATTTTAGATATTGTAAATGATTTTGTGAAAAATGAAGAACAAACATCAAGATTAACAGAAATAATCTTGAAAGGAGATATGAGATAAAATGAGTTTATTAGTAGTTGGTTCAGTTGCATTAGACACAGTAGAGACTCCATTTGGAAAAGTGCAAGATGCGCTCGGCGGTTCAGCAGTCTACATATCGGCAGCTGCAAGTTATTTTACAAACCCAATACGTTTAGTGGCAGTAGTAGGTGGAGATTTTCCAAAAGAGCATATAAAATTTATGGAATCGAGGCAGATTGATTTAGACGGTCTGCAAATAATTGAGAATGGAAAAACTTTTCGCTGGGGTGGTAAGTATCATTATGACCTTAATGTAAGGGATACATTATTTACAGATTTGAACGTATTCAAAAATTTTAATCCGGTTATACCAAATACATTTAAAAATTCTGCATATGTTTGTCTGGGCAATATTGATCCGATTCTGCAGTTGCAGGTTTTGAAACAAATAAAAAAGCCGCGACTTGTTGTAGGCGATACGATGAATTATTGGATCGAAACAAAACCGAAAGAACTTTTAGAGACAATGAAGTATATGGATGTACTAATCGTGAATGATTCCGAAGCGCGGTTATTGACTCATGAACCGAATTTAATAAAGGCGGCAAAAAAAATTATTAAAATGGGACCCAAAATATTAATAATAAAAAAAGGGGAACATGGAGCGATGTTGGTAACAGATGATGCAATATTTTCTGCGCCGGCTTTTCCATTGGAAACTATCTTTGACCCTACTGGAGCTGGAGATTCGTTTGCGGGTGGTTTTATTGGTTGGATTGCAAGAACTGACGAATTATCATTTGAAAATCTTAAGAGAGCTGTGGTCTATGGAAGCGCTCTTGCATCATTTTGCGTTGAAAAATTCAGCATAGATAGTTTGCGCAAATTAAGTTATTTAAAAATTCAAGATAGATTCCATGCATTTATGAATTTATCACGTTTTGAGGAGGAATAAAATGAAGCCGTTAGAATGGGTTAACGGCAATCTCCGCTTTCTTGATCAAACAAAACTTCCTAATGAAGAATTCTTTCACGAAACTAATAATGTTGATATAATAGCCGATGCAATAAGAAGATTGGCAATTAGAGGTGCGCCATTAATTGGTATTGCTGCTGCATATGGAGTAGCAGTAGCAAGTTTTTCCATCGATGAAAAAAATAACTATAAAGTACGTAATAAAATTAATGAAGCAATAAATTTATTTGCTTCTACAAGGCCTACAGCGGTTAATCTATTTTGGGCATTAGAGCGTCAACAAAAAATATTGAACGGATGGAATTCATCAATAACAGAATTGCGGAGCTTATTGTTAAACGAAGCTATAAAAATACATAACGAAGACGCTGAAATGTGCGAAAAAATAAGTTTGGCCGGCGTTAATCTTTTACCTGAGAATTGTTGTATATTAACGCATTGCAACAGTGGCATACTTGCTACCGGAGGTAGAGGCACGGCTATAGGAATTATCACAAAGGCATGGGAACGGAAAAAACTTAAACACGTCTATATAGACGAAACAAGACCATTATTACAAGGCGCTCGGCTTACAGCTTGGGAGATGAATAAAAATCGAATCCCCGCTACATTAATTGCAGATAATACCGCCGCTGTACTAATGAAGCAAAAGAAAATAGATGTAATTATAGTCGGAGCCGATAGAATTGCATTGAATGGAGATACAGCGAATAAAATAGGAACATATAATTTGGCAATCTTGGCACAATATCATAATATACCATTTTATGTTGCAGCGCCTGTATCCACCATCGATTCGAAAATTAATAACGGGAACGAAATTCCAATAGAAGAGCGCAATGCGAATGAATTAAAGGAAATAAATGGTTTGAACATTACCGTAAAAGAAATAGGCGTTTATTCACCAGCATTTGATTTTACTCCTTATGAATTGATTTCAGCCATTATAACTGACAAAGGAATTATTCACCCCCCATTTTGTAATATTTTATTAGACTCTGACAAAGTAGAAAATAAATAGAATGCTGACAAAAACAGAAGCGATTGTATTAAAAAATATGAAATATGGGGATACAAGCAAAATTGTTACTTTTTATACTAAAGAATTTGGGAAAATTAAAGGAATTGCAAAAGGAGCTAGAACATCTAAAAACAAATTTGGGGCATCGCTTGAACCGATGTCTTATTCTTTGTTAGCGCTATACAAAAAAGAAAATAGAGAGTTACATCTGATTTCTCAATGTGATGCAATAAAAACATTCAAAAACTTAAGCAATAGTTTAGATAAAATTTCTGCTGGTTTAGAAGTAATTGAATTAGTAGATAAGGTTGTGCATGAGGAAGAAAAAAATGACTCCATGTTTAATTTGTTGTTGAATGTCTTAAATGCATTAAATTGTGGTGAACAGGAAAATATTTTCTCATTGGCATTTAAACTTCAATTAGCAAAAATATTTGGTTATTCTCCGACACTTAACGAATGTGGAATATGCAAAAAGGATTTATTATTAAACAAGATTGAAGAAAAATATGGATTTCAGTTAGATAAAGGCACAGTTTGTTGTAACGATTGTATAGTAAAATCACGAAAATATACAGGAAAAAATAATCTAATAATATCATCCTATGTACTTGAGTCGTTAAGGAAATTGCTTGTTTTTGAATTCAATCATATAGATGAGAATAATGACATTGTAGGAAGCGGGAACGAAACAGATAATCTAATACGTTTATATCTTGAATATCATTTTGAAGGTATAAAAAGAATAAAAGCAAAAAAGTATTTATCATTTATAAAATAATTATATGAGGGAAAAAGTATGTCAACAAAGTCAATTTTCATGGCAGTATTCTTAATTAGTTTGGGAATTATATTTGGGGTTGTAATTGTATCAAGCTTTAAGGGCGTAGAATATTCGCTTGCCGGGGATGATATAAAAATCGGAGCGCAACAGTCTCCTATAAAAGCTAATTCGACTTTGCAGGAGCTAAATGAAGCGTTCAACAGCATAGGAAAAGCAGTAACTCCAGCGGTAGTATTTGTAAGAGTGGAGATGAGCGGGGAAAAGGAGAGCGAAAACGATCCGGGCCAATTTTTCAGAAGATTTTTTGGTCCTGATTTTAAATTCGATATGCCGAGGAGAGGTCCAGAAATTGGCGCTGGTTCAGGCGTGATTATAACCAATGACGGATATATTATTACTAACAGTCATGTTATTGCAAATGCAAAGAAGGATGGAATAAAAGTTCAATTATCAGATACGCGAGAGTTTAAAGCAAAACTTATCGGTACTGATAAACATACAGACCTTGCGGTTATAAAAATTGAAGCGTCAAAATTACCCGCAGCTGCAATCGGCAATTCTGATGATGTGGATGTTGGTCACATAGTTTTTGCAATAGGGGCGCCGCTTGGACTTAAATCGACTATGACACAAGGAATTGTGAGCGCTCTCGGGAGAGACATCGGTATAATTGCAGATGAATATAGAATAGAGAACTTTATTCAAACTGATGCGGCAGTTAACCCAGGCAATAGCGGTGGACCGCTTGTAGATATAAATGGGAGGGTAATAGGAATTAATACTGCAATCGCTACAACTAATGCTCGTTATCAGGGATATAGTTTTGCTATCCCAATTAATTTAGCTAAACAAGTTGCTACGGATATTATCAGATACGGAAAATTCCGAAGAGGATTCCTTGGTATTCAAATAAAAGCTGTCGATGCTATAACTGCTAAAGCGGCAGGACTTGATAATGCGAAAGGTGTATGGGTCGAATCAGTTACAAAAGATGCAGCCGCCGAAAAAGCAGGAATAGAATATGGCGATATTATATTATCGGTGGACGGTAAGGAAGTTAATACGCCGCAAGCTTTACAAACAACCGTAGCGACAAGACATCCCGGCGAAATTGTAACGATAAAAATATGGCGTAATAAAAAAGAAATTGAAAAGAAGGTAAAGCTTGGTTCACGTGATGATGATAGCGAAACAATAGCTGATAATTTAGATAAGGGAAAAAGCGTGGAGTCAGAAGAAGTTACAGATAAGTCAATAACTATAAATGAAATTGGTCTGACTGTTAAAGCAATAGACAGTAAGATAAAAAAGAAATATGAAGTCGAAAGAGGTGTTTTGGTGCACGAAGTCGAAGTATTAAGTCCAGCCGCAGAACGCGGTGTTAGAAAGGGCGACATTATAACAGATGTTGGTGAACAAAAAATAACATCGGCTGATCAATTTGAAAAATCTATAAAAAAATTAAAACCGGGAGACGCAGTTATGTTAAGAATAAAAGGGGAAGATAAGAAGATGCGTTTTGTACCAATAGAGATTCCCAAGTAACATATAATCTATAATATAAAGTCTTGCAACAAATGCGCGGTATATTTGTAAAACCGCGCTTTTTTTTGTCTATAATTCATAATATTAAAAATAAAACCTAAATTACTTATTAAATTATCGTAATAACATTGAATCTCCTTAAAAAAAATGTTTAATTTACTCGAGTATATTAATCAATCTTCAAGAAAGTAGTTTGTAAAGGAAATAATATGATACGCTATCTTACAGCAGGTGAATCCCATGGAAAAGCATTGGTTGGCATTATCGAAGGCATACCGGCTGGTCTTCAGATATCGTCTGAATATATTAATCAGCAACTTAAAAGAAGACAGCAAGGTTACGGTCGCGGTGGAAGGATGAAAATTGAAACAGATAGAGTTGAAATTATTTCTGGTGTTCGATTTGGAAAGACAATAGGTTCGCCCATTTCGATTCTTATTCAGAATAAGGATTGGGAAAATTGGACGGATATAATGTCTATTGAAGGAGATGGCAAAGGCATAGAAAAGATTACGGTACCGCGTCCTGGTCATGCTGATTATGTTGGAGCTGTAAAATATAGGTTCGATGATCTGCGAAATGTTATAGACAGATCGAGCGCAAGAGAAACTGCTATTAGAATAGCGCTATGTTCTGTTGCTAAAAAATTTCTAGAGGAATGTGGAATATTTATAGGCAGTCATGTATTGAGTATTGGTTCAGTTATTATAAAGGATCAAGTAAAACTCAATTCCAAAATTTCAGTTTTGATGAAGAAATCAAAAAACACAGCACAAATAATTTCTGATGAAGCTGACAAATCTGAAGTTAGAATGTTAGAAAAGACAATCTCAGAAAATGCGATAAATGAAATCAAGAAAGCCAAGAAAAAAGGGGATACATTAGGAGGAGTTTTTGAAATATTTGTTACAGGCGTTCCAATCGGACTCGGAAGTTATGTTCATTTTGATAAGAGGTTAGATGGACAACTTGCTCAAGCATTAATGTCAATCCAAGCGATCAAAGGAGTAGAGATAGGGAGTGGTTATAAAAACGCAACAAAATTCGGCTCGGAAGTTCATGATGAATTTTACATAAAAGATAAGCAAGTAATGCGCAAAACAAATAGAGCTGGCGGAATCGAAGGAGGAGTAACTAACGGCGAGGTAATTGTTCTTCACGCCGCAATGAAACCAATATCTACACTCGCACGCCCTCTTCAATCAATTGATTTATCAACAATGAAAATTGTGAAATCACGATACGAACGCTCGGATGTATGCGCGGTTCCTGCGGCATCTGTTATTGGAGAAGCTGTTATAGCTCCTGTATTAGCCAATGCTCTTGTTGACAAGTTTGGTGGCGATTCTCTACAGGCAATAAAAAAAGCTATGAAATTAAATTTTAACTAAATATCAATATCATCGTTTTTCAATGGCTTGACTATGGCTATGGAAAATACTATATTTTCAATGAATAAAACGAAATACCTCAAGGAAATTGTAAGCTAAGAGCTTAAAATTAATAAAAGGAGGTGCGTAAGTCTTCAGTAAATATTATGAACACATCGGTGAAAAAACTAAATTAAGCCGAAAAGTGCTTGTGCTCAACCACGATTATGAGCCATTAAGCATTTGTAATGTAAAAAAAGCTATTATTCTTCTTTATTTAGGCAAAGCAGAGTTGATTGCAGCATGTGATGGAAAAATAATTCGTTCGGTATCTACTACAATGCCATACCCAAGCATTGTAAGACTTTCTATCTTCGTTCGAGTTCCCTATAAAAAAATTATACTTTCGCGAAAAAATGTTTTGCGTCGCGATGGGCATCAGTGTCAATATTGCGGTAAAACAGAGACAAATTTAACTGTGGACCATGTTATTCCAAAAGCCAAAGGCGGCGCCGAATCGTGGGATAACCTTGTAGCGGCTTGTGTTCATTGTAATAACAAAAAAGGGGATAGAACTCCTCATGATGCGCATATGAAACTACTCCGCAAACCAATTCGTCCCAACCATGTTATGTTTATTAGGCATTTTGTAGGTATTGTGGATGAAAATTGGAAACCATATTTATTTATGAATTGAAATGCTAACTAGTGACCGTAACCCGATTACAAATTAACATCAAAATTTAATTATGTTATTTAAAGTAAAAATATTTTGTTTAACATTTATATTTGTTTCATTTGTATTTTCAAGCTATTCAAACAATAATGCAATAGGTAGTGATTCTCTCGATACCGTAATAAGCGTTTCAGAATTTTGGGATAGTTCGCATCACTGGTATGATATTTTTGACGAAGTTAGAACTATTAATCCACTGCCTAATCAAAAGCGATATCAACATAGCGAGGTAAAAAAAATAGCAGACAATATTGTTTTGTTTCAAAAAAATAATGGCGGTTGGCCCAAAAACTATGATATGTTAGCGATCTTGACAAATGAACAACACGAAAAAGTTTTAAATTCCAAGAATGACCAAAACACAACTTTTGATAACGGAGCAACACATTCACATGTCGAATATCTTGCAAAAGCATATTCGCTAACAAAAGATAGAAAATATAAAAATGCATGCCTAAAAGGGATAGACTTCATATTATCTGCCCAATATAAAAATGGAGGTTGGCCGCAATTTTATCCAATTCGTACTAGTTATCATCGATATATTACTTTTAATGATGGCGCAATGATTGGAATAATGAAAGTACTCAAAAATATTAGCGAGGAAAAGAGCCATTATTCATTTGTCGATAGAGCCAGAAGAAAAAAAGTAGCCATAGCATACGAAAAAGGAGTTAAGTGCATATTGAATTGCCAGATAAAAGAGAATAACGAATTAACGGTTTGGTGCCAGCAGCATGATGAAAAGAATTTTCAGCCAAGAAAAGCACGCACATATGAGCTGGCAAGCAAATGTAGCCAAGAGAGCGCTGAAATTGTGCTTTTTCTTATGGAATGCAACTTGCAAAGCGAGGAAATAATCAATTCAATTCAATCGGCAGTTAGATGGTTCGAAAAATCTAGATTATTTGGTATAAAATATATAAAAGTAAATGCACAGGAAGAAAAATTTTTATATCACAATGCTAATTATGATCGAATTATTGTAGAGGATATTGAAGCGCCGCCAATTTGGGCAAGATTTTATGAGTTAAATACAAATAAACCATTATTTGCAAATAGAGATGGTGTATCAGTATATTCTCATAAAGAAGTTGAAAAAGAAAGACGTACGGGATATATGTGGTATAACTATGCTCCTCAAAAAGTTCTTGATATGTTTGTAGATTGGAAAAAAACATATAAAAAAAATATCAAATAAAATTATAAAGAGTTAATATAAAATTGATAAATAAAAAGAAAATAATATTAAGCGGAATGAGGCCTACAGGAAAATTACATTTAGGCCACTTGACAGGCGCATTGGATAACTGGGTAGCAATGCAGGGAGAATATCAAAATTATCATCTGATTGCTGACTATCATGCGCTTACAACAAATCCGGATACTTCTGAAATATATACAAATACGATAGATATGCTAATAGATTGGCTTTCAGCCGGACTCGATCCAGTAAAAAGCCCTATGTTTAGACAATCACAAATAAAGGAACACGCGGAGTTGCATCTAATCTTTTCAATGTTGATAACTACGTCTCGCTTAGAAAGAAACCCGACTTTAAAAGAGCAGGTACGTGATCTTGAAATGGAAAGTTTAGTATATGGTCATTTGGGATATCCTGTGTTGCAAGCGGCGGATATATTACTATATAAAGGCGATGTTGTCCCTGTTGGAGAAGACCAACTTCCTCATATTGAAATAACAAGGGAAATAGCGAGAAAATTTAATACACTATATGCAGTAGTATTCCCCGAGCCAGAAGGCAAAATTACAAAGTTTGCCCGCCTGCCCGGATTAGATGGCAAACGTATGAGCAAATCGGTGGGAAATACAATTTTGCTTTCCGATTCTGTCGATGCAATAAATAAAAAATTACGTTCGGCGGTTACAGATCCGCAGAAATTGCGCAAAGGAGACGCAGGGCATCCGGATATTTGCTTAGTATTTGAATATCATAAAAAATTTAATTTTGACGAAACACCTGAAATTAAATCTAATTGCGAAAGTGGAGCATTGGGATGTGTAGATTGTAAAATGCGATGCGCTAAGAAAATTGCAGAGACTTTAACTCCCAATCGCGAAAAACGAGCTTATTATGAATCTAATATTAATGAAGTCAAAGATATTTTAGCTGATGGGGAAAATAGAGCTAAAGAGGTTGCAAAAAAAACTATAGCGGAAGTTCATAACGCAATGAGAATGGGTTAATTGATGTACACAATCAAATTGCACGATTTTGAAGGTCCATTAGACTTATTGCTCTTCTTTATCAAACGCGATGAGTTAGATATTTATGATATTCCAATAGCTCGAATTACTAAAGAATTTTTAGACTATTTGCATTTTTTGCAACAGCTCGACTTAGAAATAGCGGGCGAATTTTTAGTAATGGCGGCAGAGCTAATGCAAATTAAGGTGAAGATGCTTTTGCCACCCGAACCAGGCGAACAAGAAGAAGTAGATCCAAGAGCAAATTTAGTTCAACGATTGGTCGAATACAAAAGATTTAAAGAAATGTCTTTGCAAATGAAAAATTATGAAGAACAGCAGATGAAAGTATTTTATCGTGGATATAATTCTGCTGATGAACATGTTATCGAAGATGAAACAGGTGGAGATATTATTAGAGACGTAACATTTTTTGATTTAATTGCGTCGTTTAAATATGCAATGGAACGAATGCCTAAAAAATTCTTCCATGAAATTGAAAAAATTAATGTAACAATAGAAGAACAAATTTTATATATAGAAGATTTCTTTTCGAAACGTTCAGAAGCGACTTTTTTTGATTTGATAAAAGACTTTACTGAAAAGATTCGTATGGTTGTAACATTTCTTGCTTTATTGGAAGTAATTAGAGCAAAAAAATTAATTATCAGACAAATTAAACCTTTTGGCGAACTATCAATTATGCGAAGAGTCAACTAATGCAAGAAGAAGTAAAAGTCGAAAAAGTTGAACTGAAAATTCCGTCAACATTAAATGCGTTGATAGAAGCATTAATTTTTGCAGCCAAGGAACCGCTTTCTTTAAATCAAATTAAGTCAATATATCAAGCAGATAATCACAACAATTCTACTCGTCATATCGAGCTTGAAGAAATAAAGCAAATTATTTCTAACTTAAATAAAAGTTATGAAAAATCAGAAAAACCTTATAGAATTATAGAGATTGCAGGCGGCTATCAATTTGCAACTCTTTCAATTTATGCAGAATGGCTTGGCAAATTATTCAAAGAACAAAGCAGGCGAAAACTATCTCAATCTGGCATAGAAACGCTCGCTATTATTGCGTATAAACAGCCCGTTACAAAAACGGAAGTAGAAAACATCCGTGGTGTTAATTGTGATTATGTATTAAAGACTTTATTAGAAAAAGAATTAATTACAGTAACAGGCAGAGCTGAAAGCGTAGGCCGTCCGTTGTTGTATGGGACAACTAAAGAATTCTTGAAACATTTCGGATTGAATACTATAACAGATTTACCTAAGCCAAGAGAAATTGAAGAAATTCTTGGCGAAAGCCAATACGAAATAGAAAGAAGGATGCTCGAAGCCCAAACTGCGGCCGAAAAACTTCAAAAAGAAGAAGAAAATTTCAAATCGAGGTTACCGCATATTCCAAAGAAAAAATCTGAATTAGAACAAAAAGAAGTTGAACTACACCAGATTAAAAAAATAAGGCAAATTAAAATCTTGCCAAGCGAAGAACAAAAATTAATCGAACAAGCCGGACAAGAAAAAATTAAATTCAATCATGAAGTCGAAAAATCTGAGCTTGAGGTAACAGGTACTGACGGATTAGATATTAGAACTGCCGAGCAAGATATCCCGAGTGAAATTGGAGTAGAAACAAGTCAATCTGCAAATAACGAGAAAGCCGGCCTCGTTGAAAAATCAGAAAACGTAGAAAGAACTGCGAATGAACTACCGAATAAAGAAGTAGAAATAATTAATTCTTCTACAGAAAATATAGAAAATTCTCAATTCGATACGTCAAAAAAATTAGATTCTAAACATCCAAATCGCTGGCAAGCATGGAAAGAAAAAATAAGCCGCTTCATAAAGAAACTATTCGTCTAAATCGTTATTTAGCAATGGCGGGCGTAGGATCGCGTAGAAAAAACGACGAATTGATTCTATCAGGCGTTGTCAAAATTAACGGCAAAACTATTACAGAATTGGGCGCGCAAGTTCGATTAGAAAAAGATACTGTAACAGTGAGCAACAGAATAGTGAATGTTGAAGAAAAGAAAATTTATATACTTTTCAACAAACCTAAAGATACTATTACGACTATGAACGATGAAAAAGGTCGTGATACAGTAATGAAGTACGTGAAAATTAAAAAAAGAGTATTTCCGATTGGCAGGTTGGATAGAAACACAACCGGAGTATTGCTCTTTACAAATGATGGAGAGCTTGCTAATGCTCTTATACATCCAAAATATGAAATAGAAAAAATGTATCGTGTAACGCTTGACCGACAAATTAAGAGCGAAGAATTAAAAAGAATTCGCAAGGGCATTAAACTTGAAGATGGTATTGCAAATGTTCAATCAGTAGAACCAATTAAAGGTTCTAAAGGAAAAAAGGTTTTGTTGACTATTTATGAGGGAAAGAATAGAGAAGTCAGAAGAATATTTGAATCAATTGGATTCGATGTTCGCCAGCTCGATAGAGTCTTGTTTGCAGGATTAACGCCTTTAGGCGTACCTCGAGGGAGTTGGCGCTTCTTGACAAGACAGGAAATAAATCATTTAATGAGATTAACAGGTCTGGATAAAGAAGAGAAATTACATGAGATTTAATCGGTCGAGCGGAATACTACTTCATCCGACATCACTTCCCGGAGAATTTGGAATAGGCAATTTTGGAGCGTCTTCTTATCATTTTGTTGATTGGTTATCTGTTGCAGGGCAATCCTTTTGGCAGATGCTTCCAATTGGACCCATCGGAGTAGGCAATTCTCCATACATGTCTACTTCTGCTTTTGCTGGTAATCCTTTTCTTATTGATCTCAATGAGTTAGTTGCCCTTGATTTATTAGAAAAAAAAGATATAATCCTAACAACAAATACTTCACCAAATCAAATAGATTATAAAAAGGTTACATCATTTTATTTAGATAAAATTGAAAAAGCCGGAAGAAATTTTCTATCTAATTCAAATGATGATTTAAAAAACGATTATAATGCATTTTGTCAAAAGGAAAAATATTGGTTAGATGATTATGCGCTTTTCCAAGCACTAACAATTCAAAATCCTTATATCGATTGGACAGTGTGGAATTCCGATGTCAAAATGTTGAAGCAAAAAGTAATAGCTGAATTGGAAAAGGAATTAGCGGAACAAATTCTTATACAAAAATTCGCTCAATGGATTTTTGATCGACAATGGAAAAGACTTAAAGCTTATGCAAATAGCAAGGGAATCAAGCTAATTGGCGATATGCCGATCTTTGTTGCTCATCATAGCACAGATGTGTGGAAGAATCAAGAACTTTTCTATCTTGATTCTGCAGGAAATCCGACAGTTGTTGCAGGCGTGCCGCCAGATTATTTTAGCAAAACCGGACAACGATGGGGAAATCCATTATACAATTGGCAAGCGATAAAGGAAAAAAAATATCAATGGTGGTATGAAAGATTTAAAAGGTTATTTAGTTTGTTTGATATTATTCGAATTGATCATTTTAGAGGTTTTGAATCGTATTGGGAAATTCCGGCTAATGAAAACAATGCGATTAAAGGTAATTGGAAAATGGGACCAGGCGTAGATTTCTTTAAATCTGTTAATAGAAAACTTGGAGATTTGCCAATAATTGCGGAAGATTTGGGAATAATAACGCCTGAAGTAAATAATTTACGCGAAAAAGTTAATTACCCCGGTATGAAAGTACTGCAATTTGCTTTTTCCGGTAGTGCTGATAATGCTTATTTACCTCATAATTATATTCATAATTGCGTTGTATATACGGGAACGCACGATAACGATACAACGCGTGGATGGTACGAAAAAGCAACCGAACATGAACGAGATTTTGTAAGAAGATATTGTAAAACAAATGGACATGAAATTAATTGGGATTTAATCAAACTTGCATCAAATTCGGTGGCTGATATATCAATTATTCCCTTTCAAGATATTATGGGTTTAGGGAGCGAAGCAAGAATGAACATCCCAAGCACCTTAGAGGGAAATTGGGAATGGAGATTTAGTTGGGAGCAAGTAGGTCCAGACCCTGCTAACAGATTATATGAATTAACTGCTCTGTATGGCAGATGCAAAGCAGACAAACTAAATTTATTATAGCTATTAAATGGAAATAATATGAGCGAATTGACTGTAGATGAACAAAATAAGAACGAGGATTTAAACGTTTTAATGCAAAGAAGACGTGAAGAATTAGAACAACTAAAAAAAAATGGAATTGCTCCATATCCTAATGAGTATGAGAGAGACGCATATTCTAAAGAAATAATCGATGGTTTTAAAGATGATGCGCCTAAAAGAAATGTATCTATCGCGGGTAGAATTGTATCAATTCGAAGAATGGGTAAAGCTTCATTTTGCCATATACAAGATATACAAGGTAAAATACAGGTCTATTTAAAGCGTGACGATCTTGGCGAGCTTTATGAATCTTTTAAATTATTAGATATTGGCGATATTATTGGAGTTTATGGGTTTGTTTTTAGGACTAAAATGGGAGAAGTATCAATTCATGCTAATTCAATAGTGTTGCTTGCAAAATCTTTAAGGCCACTTCCAATAGTCAAAGAAAAAATTGACGAGAATGGCAATAAGATTATATTCGATCCATTTTCTGATAAAGAGCTTCGATATAGACAGCGATATGTTGATCTTATCGTTAACACTGAAGTTAGAGAGGTATTTTTTAAGAGGTCAAGAATAATAACTACTATTAGAAATTTTTTAGATGAACGGGGTTATATTGAGGTTGAAACTCCCGTACTTCAACCTATCTATGGAGGAGCGTCAGCACGTCCATTTATAACATATCATAATACGCTTGGGATGAAATTATTTTTGCGTATTGCAGATGAATTGTATTTGAAACGCTTAATTGTAGGAGGATTCGACGGTGTATATGAAATATCAAAAGATTTTAGAAACGAGGGAATGGACCGCACACACAACCCAGAATTTACAATGATGGAACTATACGTTGCGTATAAAGACTACAAATGGATGATGGGATTAGTAGAAGAATTAATATCAACATTGGCGATTAAAATCAATGGGTCTTACAAAGTAACGGTTGGCAAAAATGAAATTGATTTTAAACCCCCTTGGAAAAAGATATCTATGTTCGATGTTATAATGGAATACACTGGAAAAGATTTAAGAAACAAGAATGAAAATGATTTGCGCACAATAGCAAAAGAATTAAATATCGATATTGGACCTAAAATTGGAACAGGCGGCATTATTGATGAGATATTTGGAGAAAAAGTTGAGCCGTATTTAATTCAACCGACATTTATTACTGATTATCCCATAGAAATGTCGCCGCTAGCGAAAAAACATAGAACGGAAAAGGGACTTGTTGAAAGATTTGAATTGATTGTCAATGGAAAAGAAATATGCAATGCTTTTTCTGAGTTAAATGACCCGATAGATCAGAGAGAAAGATTTGAGGAGCAAATGAAGTTGCTTGAACGCGGCGATGAAGAAGCTCAGGTATTGGATGAAGATTTTTTACGAGCACTTGAATATGGCATGCCTCCAACTGCAGGATTAGGTATAGGAATTGATAGATTAACAATGTTGCTTACCAATCAAGATTCTATACGCGACGTAATTTTATTTCCTCAAATGAAACCTGAATAAAATATTTAGGTAATATTTAAAAGTGCACAATATATAAATCTTAATTATTATTTGTAGAAACTTCTGAAAACTAAGATAAATGGCAGTTCACATAGGCTGTAGGCTTGGTTTTTAGTATGTGATAGCAAACCAAAGTTTGCGGTTACCATTATTAAATTATTATTTCAGAGGACTCTCGCAATAATTAAATTATGCAATAAGCAACAAGCATAAACCCTCTGCGTATATAATTTCAGCGATATAAGGATATTTGATTTTGCAACGATTTAACGTACCTTATATAAAAGTTTTAAAAAAATTTATATTTTACAGATGTAACAAATATATGAAGAGTGTTTTTTTTCTAAAGGAAAGATTAATGAAAAAAAGATTTTCGTTGGCGACTGTTTCGGCGCTAATACTTGTTAGTATGATAGCAGGAATGGGAATTAATAAGCTCATTTCCGCTGATAATATTTATGAGCAAATAAAAAAATTCGGAGATATATTAAGCGCGGCTGAAAAATCATACGTTGATGAAGTGGATACGGGCAAGCTTACCGAATCGGCAATAGTAGGGATGCTAAATACACTTGATCCCCATTCGGTTTATATACCGCCCAGACAATTCGAAAGAGTTGTTGAAGATTTTAAAGGAAAATTTGAAGGCGTTGGAATTTCTTTTCGAATATTAAACGACACAATTACTGTTGTAGAGCCGGTTGCCGGCGGTCCATCGGCAAGAATGGGAGTTTTGTCTAACGACAGGATAGTAAAAATTAATGATACTTCAGCAATAAAATGGACAGACCAACAAGTAATGCGAACGCTTCGTGGACCAAAGGGAACACGTGTGAAAATTTCTATTGTGCGCCCGAGTGTAAAAGAAATATTAGATTTTGAAATTATACGCGATGAAATTGCACTTGTAAGTATCGATGCGGCATTAATGATAACAAAAGATATAGGATATATCAGGGTTAACCAATTTAAAGAGACGACAAATTCAGAAATGGAAAAAGCTTTTCAAAAGCTTCAAGCAGACGGGATGAAAAAGTTAATTCTAGATTTAAGAGATAATGGCGGTGGATATCTTGAAGAGGCAGTAAGAATGGCAGATAAGTTTCTTGATGGCGGTACAGTTGTAAGTCCGAAAAAAATAGTTTATACAAAAGCGCGGAAAGTAGAATTTGAGGAATCGTATAATGCAAGAAGCGGCGATGCATATGAAAAATTGCCGTTAATTGTTTTAATTAACAATGCGTCAGCGAGCGCAAGCGAAATAGTAGCGGGTGCTATTCAAGATTGGGATAGAGGATTAGTCGTTGGTGAGACTTCCTTTGGCAAAGGTTTAGTTCAAAGGCAATGGCCTTTAAGAGATGGGTCAGCAATTAGATTGACAGTTGCAAGATATTATACGCCGAGCGGACGTTTAATACAACGTCCATATCAAGGCAAAGATAAAAGCGAATATCAGATAGAAGCATTTACACGCGAAGAGCAAGAAGGGGAGAACCTTGAACATATTGAAGTGAAGCCGGATACATCAATTCCGATATTTAAAACGAACAGTGGGCGCAAGGTGTTAGGAGGTGGTGGAATTACTCCGGATTATATAGTTAAATCAGAAAAAGTAACAGGATTGGTACAGACTATTTGGAGACGCAATCTTTTTTATGATTTTACTAAAACGTTTATGGAAGGACCCGGTTTTGCTTTAAGAGAAAAGTACAGTAAGGATTACGAAATTTTCAAAGCAAAATATCAAATAAGCAATGAAATGATGTCAGATTTTCGAAAGTTCATAGAATCTAAAGACATAAAAATAGATGAAAAAGAATATTCAAAAGATATAGATTTTTTACGCATGCGTCTTAAAGCGCAAATTGCTCAAATGATTTATGGATTAGAAGGTTCTATAGGGATTATGCTCGGTATGGATAATCAAATCCAAAAAGCATTAACATTATTTCCCGAAGCATCTAAAATAGCGCGTTTGGAATAATGTTATTTTATACAGGAGAAATTATTTATTAATATCTATAAATTAAATATTATTATACTTCTTCTTATTTACACTCTTTTGTTTAGTTCTACATCAGTAGCATTAAATAAACCCGCAAAATGTACCAGTACAAAACAGGTTTTAGATCGGATGTTTTATTTAGGAGAAGAATTAGAATACAGTGTTCACTACTCTTTTTTTAATATCGGAACAATTCGATTTAAGGTAACAAATAAAGAAGAACGCAATGGGCGCACTGTATATCGCGCCTATGCATTTATGGATTCAAATCCTTCTCTTGGTTGGTTAGTTGACTTGCATGTAAAATTTTACAGCGAAATTGATGAAGAAGCATTTTCATACGGCTGGGTCAGCGAAGATAGCACAAGAAAAAAAATATCTATACGAAGAATGAAATTTGATTACGAACGCCGTATTATGCATTATGATTGGGGTGAGAAAACCAAAACCGGTGAAGTTATAATTGCAGGTAGCGATACAGTCAGCATCACATCAAATTGCCAAGACGGGTTGTCTCTTTTTTTCTTTGCACGAGAAAACGCACAAACAAAAAAACAAATGAAAATACCGACGTTTATAGACACGAATGAAGTAATGACCGAAATAAATTTTGGTGTTCAAAGAATGAAAGAAGAAATTGATGTTGTAAATTATCCTATAGATGTTATAAAATTAACCGGCAAAGCAGATTTTGTGGGAATTTTTGGCTTAACAGGAAAATTTGAAGGTGTTTTTACCAACGACATTGCAGGCATTCCGATTACAGCCAGGTTAAAAGTTATTTTAGGAAGTATTCGTGTTGAATTGCGGAAATGGAGCAGAGGAGATTGGGTGCCTCCCAAATACACAGAATGATGAAAAACAAAATAATGTCATATTCTGGTAAGAAACCAAAATTACATAAATCGGTTTTCGTTGCCGATGGAGCTATTATTATTGGAGATGTAGTGATTGAAGAGGAAAGTAGTATTTGGTTTAATACGGTAATAAGAGGTGATGTAAATTATATAAGAATCGGAAAACGAACCAACATACAAGATAATTCTGTTTTGCATGTAACAACGGGTACAGCTCCTCTAAACATAGGTTCTGATATTACAATTGGTCATAAAGCTATATTACATGGATGTACAATTGAAGATAAATGTTTAATTGGAATGGGATCGGTTGTGATGGACGGAGCGCATATTCATAAAAATTCAATTATTGGCGCCGGCTCGGTTGTATTAGAGGGATTTGAGTTGCCTGAAGGGACGCTTGCAGTGGGCGTGCCAGCTAAAATAAAACGCACATTAACGAATGAAGAAAAAGAAGTGATATTTCAATCTGCAATTAATTATGCTTATTATGCTAAAACATATAGATCATAAATAATAGAGATACGCTATGAAATTAACATTTTGGGGAGTTCGCGGTTCAATCCCAACTCCAGGTAAACATACAGTTCGCTACGGAGGCAATACTCCTTGTTTAGAATTACGATTAAATGACGATAAATTAATTATTCTTGATGCCGGAACAGGAATAAGAAGTTTTGGAGATTATCTTATCAATACTGGCGAATCAGTAAAAGCGCACTTATTTATTTCACATCCACATTGGGATCATATACAAGGATTTCCTTTTTTCAAACCGGCTTTCATACCGGGCAACGAATTAGTTATAGTTGGCACCGAAAGAGCGGAAAAATCGCTAAACGAAATTATTTCTGAACAAATGAATAGAATTTATTTTCCTGTTCAACTTCATGATTTGAAGGCAAAAATAAATTTCATTCCGATAAAAGATGAAGGAGAAATGCAAGTATATGATGCAATGGTAAAAATGATTTATGTTAATCATCCGGGATTTGCTCTAGGTTATAGAATAGAAAATCGAAATATGTCTCTTGTCTACATTAGCGATAATGAACCGTTTGATAGAGCTTTTGCGGGGTCTTTGAGCAATTTTGAACAAAAGGTTAAAGAAAAATTTCTTGCTTCAGGAAGCGATGAGCCTAATCAGCGGATTTTCGATTTTTGTTCTGGAGCAGATGTGCTCATTCACGATTCAACATATACGCCTGAGGAGTATATAGATCGAGTAGGTTGGGGTCATTCTGATTATTTATTTACATTGCGTCTCGCTGCTGAAGCAGGCATAAAAAGACTTTACTTGTTCCATCACGATCAAAACCACAGCGATGAAAAAATTGACGACATATTAAAAAAATGTAAAAGGGAAGTTAGAAGCAGAGGATATAAATTTGAATGCGAAGCGGCAGTAGAAAATACAACAATTATTATATAAACTTGACATTCAAAATAGTGGAAATTATATTGGCGAAGGCATGTTCGGTATTTAAAATATGACATTTAAATTTACAAATAAAGATTTTAAAAAAATTGCTGGTATTTTAGGATGCCTGCCTAATTGCATTGAAAAAAATGTTCGCTTTGAAATCGAAAATAAGCAAAACAAACGAAAACTGGCTTTGGAAATTTATTCTGACATCGATATAGGTAACAGAAAGGGAAATCTGATTTCTGTTTATACTCCAACAGCTCATCTTCAATTGCATTTTTGCACTGGTTATGTAACCAGTAAAATGTTGGGTGAAATTACATTTATCGGAGAATCCGACGGTAAGTTATCAGGATTAACAATAGAACGCGAAGGTGGTTGTTCATTGTATGCGAATGTCGATAGAAATATTTTATCGGGAGATTTTACAAAGTTGGGCCCCGAAGTGATGCTTTCAGGTATTGCTTTGTCATTGACCGAATCAATTCTTCCACCTCAAAAAAAAAGGAAAACATCGGTTAAAGTGCGTGGTAAGAGCTCGAAACGGATATGACGAATAAAATGGTATTAATATCATATAACCATCCTTTTTTACGCTTCCCAAAGAAACAGATCGTAAATATTTTAAAATTGGTTTTAAAAACTGAAAAAAGAAAAAAAAACTCTCTGGCAATTATTTTTACAAATAATTATCATATAAAAAAAATTAATAAAGAATTTCTAAATCATAATTATACAACGGACGTAATTGCATTTTCGCTGGGAAAAGATTGCGGTATTGATGCTGAAATTTATATAAACCTCGATGCCGCAAGAAAACAAGCGAAAGAATATATGGTCTCTTACTCAAATGAAGTATCCAGATTAATAATACATGGCTTACTCCATATAATCGGATATAACGATGCGACATCAGATGAAAAGAAAAAAATTATTAAACTTGAAAATAAGTATTTAACAAAAATATTTAGAAAGGTAGGATAAAATAGCAATGCAGGAAAGAATAGTTGAAATAATATTATTCTTAGTAAATGAATTACGAGAAAATAAGCATCTAAACGATGTAGATATATCTATGCTTACAAGAAAAGGATATACTCAAACTGAAATATCGTCTGCTTTTACTTGGATATTTGAAAGGTTATCAGATGGAAAATATTTGGTTAATGAAAAAGTTAAAAACAGTTCATTTAGATTATTGAACGAAAATGAAAAAATGATTATCGATACTGATGCATACGGTTACTTGATCCAATGTCAGCAGTTGGGAATATTAAATAACCATGATGTCGAAAAATTGATTGAAAGAATTATCTTGGCAGGATTTTCAACTGTCGGATTACAAAAAATGAAGTCATTTGTTGCAGGATATTTATTTGACGCTGAAAACGAGAATGGTTTAATTTCATTAGATTATAACGATACGATTCATTAAAGATACTCAAACATGGAAAAATCACTTATTATTGTAGAATCACCGGCAAAAGCAAAAACGATTAATAAATATTTAGGGAAAGAATACATTGTAGAAGCCTCAGTAGGTCACATTAAAAATTTGCCTAAAAGCAAACTGAGTGTGGATATAGATAATGATTTCTCAGTTATTTATGAAACAATCTCTGGAAAAGAGGATGTTATAGATAAAATTAAGGATAAAGCCGCTAAAGCAAAAGCAGTATATATTGCAACAGACCCGGATAGAGAGGGAGAAGCAATTGCCGCGCATATAGCGGATGAAATAAAAGATGGTAATAAGCATATTCGGCGAGTTTTGTTCCATGAAATTACAAAAGATGGTATTCACGATGGGATGTCACATCCAAAAAAAATTGACATGCATTTAGTAATGTCGCAACAAGCGCGTCGCGCTATGGATAGGATTGTAGGTTATAAAGTAACACCATTCGTCTGGAAAACTTTTTATTACGGACTTTCGGCAGGCAGAGTGCAGTCGGTGGCGCTACGTTTAATCTGTGAACGTGAAAAATTAATTCGAAATTTTATTCCAGAGGAATATTGGTCTATAATTGCCGAGTTCACGACAATATCTGATGAAAAATTTTTGGCAAAGCTTGCCAAAATTAACGATGATGAACCTAAAATTACAGATGAAACAACTGCCAATGGATATTTGAATGATATAAAAAAATATCAGTATGAAATAACTAATATTATAAAAAGACCTATTAAGCGAAATCCCTCGCCGCCTTTTATAACTAGCACTCTTCAACAGGAAGCGGCAAAAAGATTACGTTTATCTGCCAAGCGCACAATGATGCTTGCACAAAAATTATACGAGGGGGTTGAAATTGGAGAAGAAGGATTAATTGGGCTAATAACCTATATGCGTACCGATTCAACTCGTTTAAGCGAGGAAGCGGTAACACAAGTTAGAGAGTATATATATAACAATTACGGTAAGGAATATTTACCAAAGGAAGCGCGATTATTTAAAAAAGGAAAATCTTCGCAAGATGCGCATGAAGCTATTCGACCTACATCTATAAAACTAACGCCAAAATTCGTAAAAAAATATCTCGAAAAGGATATGTATAACTTGTACGAATTGATATGGAATAGATTTATCGCCTGTCAAATGTCTTCGGCAGAATTCGAACAAATTACAATAGAAGTAAGCGGGGGTGAATATTTATTTAAAGCAAGCGACCAGATTTCAAAGTTTAGAGGATTTTTGCAGGTATATGATGACATTGCAGAAGAAAACGGAACAGAATTAGATGAAGACCCAACATCAAAAATACCTCCATCCTTAATAATAGGAAACAAAGTGCAATTGTCGAATTTAAATCCGCGCCAACATTTTACAAAACCGCCGGGCAGATACACGGAAGCTACACTTGTAAAAGAATTGGAAGCGCTCGGCATTGGAAGACCAAGCACTTATGCGTTAATAGTAACAACTGTAATTGACCGAAAATATGTTGAACACAAAGAAAGAAAATTATTTGCCACAGATTTAGGCATGGAAATAAATAAGGTGCTTGTAAATCATTTTCCAGATATATTCAACGTAAAATTTACGGCAAAGATGGAAGAAGAATTAGATACTATTGCATCAGGAAAACAAGAATATTTAGACGTTATGAAAGATTTTTATGAACCATTTCATCATGCTGTAGAAAAAGCATCGACTATGGCTTCGACAATAAAAAAGACTTTGCAAGAAACTACAGAAGATTTATGCGAACTTTGTGGTAAGCCGATGGTAATTAAATGGGGAAGAAATGGAAGGTTCATGGCTTGTTCAGGATATCCAACTTGTAAGAGTACAAAACCATTGGCTGAAGACACGGAGAAGCATCAGCATTTAATTAAGGAAAAATGCGAACTATGTGGCGCGGATATGATTGTCAAAGGTGGAAGGTTTGGCGCATTTTTAGGATGTTCAAATTATCCGAACTGTAAAAATACTAAGCCGATTTCCACAGGTATAAAGTGCCCAAAATGCAAAGAAGGAAATTTGATAGAGCGAAAAACAAAAAAAGGTAAACGCGTTTTTTATGGCTGTTCAAAATATCCAGATTGCGATTTTGCATCATGGGATAAACCTGTTGCGCAAGCTTGTCCTTTATGCGGTAATGATTATATAGTTACAAAATACACGCAAGCAAAAGGGGAATACTTAATTTGTCCCGCATGTAAACAAGAGATTAGTCAAACAGAAGCAATCGCTTCATAAAAAATGGAAAATATCGTCAGAAAATATCTTGAATATCTTGATTCAGAACGTAATTATTCTGTACATACAATAATGTCATATGAAAATGACTTAATGAGTTTTGTGCAATTTCTTAGAAACGAAAAAATTAATGATTTTTCCACTGTTCATAAAAATACTATACGTCAATTTTTAAGTATTCTGCACGATTCTGGATTTAACCAGCGTAGCATAGCGCGAAAAGTTGCTTCTTTACGCTCTTTTTTTAAATATCTTCGACGGCAAAAAATTATTGAAGGAAATCCGACATTAGCGCTAATTACACCGAAAATTACAAAAACATTGCCGACTTATTTAGATGAGACATCTATAAATAATTTACTTGATGTTGTGGCTAAAGATATTAATTTTGGGAGAAGAAATAGCGCAATTATCGAATTATTTTATAGTTCTGGTATAAGGTTGAGTGAATTGATAAATATGAATTTGGAAGACGTCGATTTCAATGGCGGAGTTATAAAGGTGAGTGGAAAAGGGCGAAAAGAAAGAATTCTTCCTTTAGGCAGTAAAGCGGCAAAAGCTATTAAAGAGTATTTAGAAGAAAGAAAAGATGTATATATAAGTTCTGATAAAAATATTCCACTATTTGTAACAGCAAAGAAAAAGAGACTCTATCCTCAACTAGTTGGAAGGATAGTAAAAAAGTATATCAATATGGTATCGGAAGTACAGAAAAAAAGTCCACATGTACTTCGTCACACATTTGCTACGCATATGTTGAATAATGGCGCAGATATACGTGCCGTCCAAGAATTGTTGGGGCATGAAAGCTTATCGACTACTCAAATTTATACACACATTTCATCTGCGAGGATGAAAAAAGTATACAACGAGGCACATCCGAAAGCCTGATTCATATAACAAAAAATTTTTTTGAAGGAGGAAAAAATGAATATTAAAATTACAGCAAGGCATTTCAAATGTCATGAATCTTTAGCTGAATACACAAAAAATTCAATCGACGAATTAACAAGATTCTATGATGGAATCATCAAAGCAGAAGCAATATTTTCTTTTGAAAAAACTCATAACAGCGTTAAAATTGCAGAGATATCGCTTACAGTTTATGGTAATGTGTTGACCAGCGTAGGAAAAAGTGAAGATTTTTTAAAATCTGTTGATTTGGCGATATCCAAATTGAAAACGCAATTAAAAAAATATAAAGACAAACTGCATTCAAAAGACCGTAAAAGCGTAAGAAGAATTAGAGAAAAAGAATAACCGTCTGGAGAAAAGTGATGGGACTGGAAAATATTAAAGGAACACAAAGGGGCAATATTACAGTCGGATTTTTATATGAAGTAAATAAAAAGCGGTTAAAGCTTGAGGCAGTAAATGGAGATATTGGTTTTAACAAGGAAATTGTTGATAAAAACATACATAGGCCTGGATTAGCTTTAGCCGGATATGTTGAATTATTTACATATAATCGTGTTCAAATTTTTGGCAATACCGAGATTAAATATTTGAACCATCTTACAATTAAGGAAAGAGAAAAATCCTTTAGGACAATTCTACAATTTGACCTTCCATGCATCTTTGTAACTAGTGAAAACAAACTTGATAAAGAACTTGTTGCTATCGCCACAGAGCATCGAATTTCGGTTATTTTGACACCTTTAGAGACTACAAAATTTGTATATTTTATAAGTGATTTTCTAGACGACCATTTTGCCCCCCAAACTGTATTACATGGCTCATTTATTGATGTATATGGGGTTGGAGTTTTAATAACCGGAAGATCGGGTATTGGAAAAAGTGAAATAGCTCTTGATTTAACAGAAAGAGGTCATCGTTTAGTAGCAGACGATGTTGTAATAGTTACACGTAAAGGAGAAGGAATTCTAATTGGCTCAGGTTCAGATGTAGTTAAGCATTATATGGAAATTAGAGGACTTGGCTTAATTGATGTACGTTCGATATTTGGTATTCGGTCAATTCGTTATCAAAAAAGAGTTGAAGTTATAGTAGAATTACAAGAATGGCAAAAGGATATGGAATATACTCGAACAGGTTTAGACCATGAAGATATAGCCATCCTAAGCGTTAATTTACCGCATATAAAGTTGCCGATTTTTCCCGGAAAAAATATTACTGTAATTATAGAAGTTATTGCCTTAGATTATTTGCTAAAACATTACGGCTATGACGCAGCAAAAGAATTAGCAAAAAGATTAGATTCGGCAATTGCAGATAAAACTAAAAGAAAAAGGGTAATCGACTATTTTGAACATAATTTTGAATAAAATGCTCATATTCTTGACAAAGAAACTTTTATTTCATAATTTCAGCCAGCAGTAAAGCTGCTTGTATAAGGTATTTATTATGAGAAAGATAAAACTATATCGTTTTTCATTTGAAACGCTAGAGTTTCAAGAAGCAAGATGGACGCGAACACGTCTATTACTTACAGGTTTATCGTTAGGAGCTATTGTGTTAGCGATTCTTTTGTTCATCAATCAAGAATATAATGACATTTTAGGAATTGGAATTATTCAACATAATTCATTAGTTAATGAGAATAGAATATTGCAGAGTCAATTACAATTTCTTACACGCCGACTTGATGGAATTCAAAAGCAATTAGCAAAATTAGGTGAAAAAAGTAATGAGCTTAGGATGCGAGTAGATTTACCCAAATTAGATGATGACATTTTAAAAGCTGGAATTGGAGGCGTTGAAGAAAGGATAGATTTTACTGCATCGAGCAGTGTAAATTCGCTAATAAATTTAATCCGTTCAACTACAGAAAAAACTGAGAGAGAATTAGATCTACAAACGAAAAGTTATGCTGAGATTGGGGTAACATACGAACAAAATAAAATTAGATTTTCTCATTTACCTGCAATAAAACCGATGGAAGGATTTTACAATAAATATGATTTTGGTATGCGGTTTCACCCAATATTACAATTTAATAGACCACATGAAGGTATCGATATAATCAATGAGGTCGGAACTCCGATATATGCTCCAGGAGATGGTATAATTGATTTTATAGGTCACCAAGTAGGATATGGCTTAACAATTGAAATTGACCATAGTTATTCGATTAAAACTGCATATGGGCATCTATCAAAGTTATTAGTCAAAGAAGGACAAAAAATAAAACGAGGCGATTTGATAGCCCGTAGCGGGAATAGCGGTTTATCAAATGGCCCTCATCTTCATTATGAAGTCCGTGTAAATGGTGTCGCACAAAATCCAATAAACTATTTTTTTGATGATGTAAAACTAAGTGATTTAAATAACTGATATGGAAGGAATGAGGTGTTATGATTTGGACCATTGAGCTCGCTTCATATCTCGATGATGCTCCTTGGCCTGCAACAAGGGAAGAATTAATTGATTATGCTGTAAGGACGGGCGCTCCGACTCAAGTTATTCAAAATTTAGAAGAGCTTGAAGATTCAGATGAACCGTACGAAAGTATCGAAGAAATTTGGCCAGACTATCCTACTGATGAAGACTTTTTTTTCGAGGACGAAAAAGAGTATTAATAAAGTAAGTAATTTTACAGTAGTAAAGTTGCCACAGGATTGTCGAAATTGTATTAAACCCAGCAACTCCTGCTGGGTTTTTTATTACTCAGTTTTTATGATAAGAACTTTTGCAATAATAATTTTATCGTTGATTACAAATACATTTACACAATCTCAAACTAGTAAGTATGAAGTTGGTAAAATAGAATTTATTGGCAATAATAAAATAGGCGATGACGAATTATTGTCAATAATTCGAACAAGAGAAACGCCGTGGGCTTTTTGGAAATGGATTTATAATAGATTCGATAAAGAAATATTAGGCGGTCAAAAACCTGAATATTATGATCCGCTTACTTTTGCATCTGATTTTTATCAACTTAAAATGTATTATAAGGATTATGGATTTATACATTCAAAGATTGATACGAGTATAATCTTAAGGCATAATGATGAAAAAGTGCATCTAAATTTCTTGATTGACGAAGGGCCCAGATCGTTAATCGACACGATTTTTTATAAAGGACATGAATATTTACCACAAAATATCATAAAAGAAATATTTACAAACGCTGTTATTAAGGTAGGTGATCCGTTTATTCAAAGTAAGATAGATGAGGAGCATAAACGTTTAATTGCAGTGCTTGTTAATAACGGTTATATCAATATGAAAATGATGGCTATTAATGCATATCATTATACATCAACAAATAATTTTTCGATTTACTTTATTTTCGAGCCAAACTTACGTTATACATTTGGAAGCATTAAAGTAACACAAGACACTTTATCGATGCAAAGAATTGATACAAGCATTGTTTATCGACATTTAGATTTTAAAGAAGGCGAATTTTATAGTGAACTAAAGAAAATTGAAAGTGAAAGAAGTCTGAATAGACTTGGAATATTCGAGGCTACTAAAATAGAAAACATATCTCCAAATGTTGCTTCAGAATTGGCGGTAATTCCTATGAACGTAAATGTTCGCACCAGACCTTTTCAGGAATTAACTCCAGAAATTGGCATGAACGATGAAAATAACGCTTTTAATGTGATGTTCGGATTAGGATATAATCACAGAAATTTTTTTGGCGGAGCACGAAATTATTCTACAAGAATCAGATTGAATTTACAATCTTTTTCTGTAAAAACAATTTTTAGAGAGAATATACTTCGCGATAGTTTATTGATTTCAAAAATAGAGTTCACTACACAAATAGTGCAACCGTATTTTATAAATAATAAAACTAACCTAAGTTTCACTATTTCAGCAATGCTTGATAAACAGCCGAGTTATTACATACCCAGCGTAAGCAGTAGAATAGGATTGCAATCTCAAACGGCAACATATACAAAGTTATTTTTTGATTGGAATTTACAACTTAGCGATCCAAAGACTGTTGTAACACAAAAAGATACGGTTATCGGAGAAGATTTTAAACAGCAATTCAATTCATTTTTTACAATAACGCTGCAAAGAGATAAGAGAAATGATATTTTTAATCCTTCTGAAGGTACTTTACAATCGATTTCCATTGAAGAAGGGGGGCTTATACCGCAATTGTTTAGTGTAAATTTACCATATGCCAAATACATTAAATTAATATTAGATGGTCAATGGTATAGAGATGCAAATGGTAGGCGAGATGTAATTTGGGCATTCAGAGCACGCGCCGGTGGAGCGTATATGTTATCTGGCTCTCCATTAGATAATCTTCCTTTGACTCAACGCTTTTATTCTGGAGGCAGTGGTAGTGTTCGTGGGTGGAAAGCTCGTGAACTAGGAATAGTAAAAGAAAAAACACAAGGAGGTAGTGCGCTTTTTGAAGGCAATATTGAAGCGCGTTGGAATTTCTTAAAAGAAGCCGGTTCGCTTTGGTTTATTGATTTGCAAAAATTTTCTTTAGTGTTCTTTATCGATCAAGGCAACATCTGGTCTAAACCTGATAAAATGAAATTAGATGAAATTGCAATGGCTTTTGGCTTAGGATTAAGATATAATACAATAGCTGGTCCCATCCGAATTGATTTTGGTATGAAACTTTATGATCCAGAAGCGCCGATTTCTAAACGTTGGGTTACTCAACGGAAATTTTTTGCTGAGACTGGAGCGGCTGGAGTTATTCATCTTGGCGTAGGACATACATTTTAAAGATTATTTTTATGAGCTGGTCATCAATTATTGGGCAAAATCGTGTTAAATTGTTGCTTAGAAAAATAATAGAGAGCAATCGAATTCCACATGCTATGCTTTTCTATGGACCAGAAGGAGTGGGTAAAGACGCTTTAGCGATTGAATTTGCGAAAACGTTACTTTGTGAAAATAAAAATGTAGAGGCATGTGAAAATTGTGCAAATTGTCGTCGATTTGAATCATTAAATCATCCAAATTTGAATCTTGTTATTGCATTACCCACCGGCAGAAATGAAAAGAAGGGCGATGACCCGCTTGAGGTTCTTACAGAATCGCAGATAAATGAAATACGGGCACAGATCGCTTTAAAATCGAAAAATACATATCACAAAATTGAAATCAATAAAGCTAATTTTATCAAAATTAATAGCGTGCGCGATATAAAGCGCGAAGCTTCATTGAGTCAATCAGAAGTGGGAAAAAAAATATTTCTGATATTAGGCGCTGAGACGATGAACGCAGAATCAAGCAATTCGCTTTTAAAAACATTAGAAGAACCGTTACAAAATACAATTATTATTTTAACTACAGCCTCAAAAGAACAATTATTGCCAACTATAGTTTCAAGATGTCAATTAATACAATGCGATTTATTAACAGAATCAGAAATTGCGAGCGCATTAGTAAAACGTGATCATATCAATGAACAAATAGCATTGTTTATAGCTCAAATAGCAAACGGCAGTTATAATACTGCACAAAAATTATGTAAAATAGACATAATTGAGGAAAGAGACGATATTATCAAATTTATCGAGAATGTATTAAAACGGACAAAATACGGACTGATTACTAAAATCGAGGAGCTTTCGATATTAGATAAATATACAATTGAAAGCTGGCTTCGGCTATTACAATCTTGGCTTCGTGAAGCATTGCTCCTTCAACAAAATGCAAAGCAACCATTACTCGATGATAACGAAAATAAAATGAGAAGATTGGTAAATAAATTTACAGATGCAAATTTTGTCGAATCAATAGAGTCTGTTGAGAAAGCAATTGTTCATGTTAATAAAAATATATACCTTCCACTTGTATTCACTAAATTGTCATTTGATCTGAAAAAATCTATTTTAGGAAAACCTATAGAATGAATAATATTTTTAATAAGATACTAATCACAGCAGCATTGCCATATGCAAACGGTTACTTGCATTTAGGCCACCTTGCTGGAGCATATTTACCCGCCGATGTTTATGCTCGATATCAACGATTAAAAAAACGTGATGTTCTTTTTTTATGCGGTTCTGATGAACATGGCGTTGCAATAACGGTCTCTGCCGAAAAGGAAAACACGACGCCAAAAGAAATCATCGATAGATACCACCCGGCAAACATTGCCGCATTTGAAGCTTTCGAAATGAGTTTTGATAATTATTCGCGCACTTCTTTACCGCTTCATCATGAAACTGCGAAAGAATTCTTTCGTGAATTTCATAAAGATAAAATACTTATAGAGAAAAAAGAACATCAGCTTTATTGTGGAAACGATAAGTTGTTTCTTGCAGATAGGTATGTAGAAGGAACATGCCCAAATTGCAAATCGACGCAAGCACGCGGCGATCAGTGCGAAAATTGCGGAACTTGGTTAAATCAAACAGAATTGATTGAACCAAAGTGTAAAATATGCGGAACTACGCCGATTGTCAGAGAAACGACTCATTGGTATTTTCCACTTGGCAAATATCAAGATAGGTTAGTTAAGTACATTAAAGAGAGAGACAAACGAGATGGCTGGAAGGAAAATGTGCTTCGTTATTGCGAAGGATGGTTTAAAGACGGCTTACAAGACCGGGCGGTAACGAGAGATCTAAATTGGGGAGTGCAAGTCCCTGTAAAAGGATTTGAAGAAAAGGTAATATATGTTTGGTTTGATGCCGTGCTTGGTTATATCTCGTCGGGGAAAGAGTGGGCGAGCAAAATCAAGTCGATAGAAAAGTGGAAAGATTATTGGCAAAAAGAAGATACAAAATACGTTGCATTTATCGGCAAGGATAATATTGTCTTTCATTGCATAGTATTCCCCTCAATGTTAATGGCTTGGAATGATAATCACACAGAGAGATATATTTTACCCGAGAATGTTCCGGCAAATGAATTTCTTAATTTTGAAGGGCAAAAATTTTCTAAAAGTCGCGGCTGGGGAATCGATCTTCGCGATTTCTTAAAATATTTTCCTGCAGATTATTTGCGATACGCTCTTATAGTTAATTTACCAGAAACAAGAGACAGCGATTTTTATCTAAAGGATTTTCAGGCGCGCGTTAACAATGAATTAGCAGATATCGTTGGTAATCTCGTAAATCGTACCATAGCTTTTACAGAAAAGAATTTCAATGGCAAGGTGCCAAAATTAGGTTCATTAAATTCATTAGACGAAGAAATGATTGATGCATTAAAAACAGCGCCATTGCGTATCGGGAATTTATATGAGAAATATCGCTTTCGCGATGGACTTATGGAAACGATGAATCTTGCAAGGATGGCTAATAAATATTTTAATGACAATGAACCTTGGAAAACTGTTAAATTAAACTTGGAAAGGTGCGCGACAACTATTAATATTTCAATTCAAGTTGTTAGAGCGCTTTCTATTTTATTAGAACCAGTAATACCTGCAACTTCTAAAAAAATTAAACAACTGTTAAACATACATAATGTTGAAAATTTTTGGGATGAAGCTGGAATAATGGTTTTAAAAGAAGGACATTCAATAAATAAGGTCGAAATACTGATAAATAAAGTGGATGATAAACAAATTGATGAAATAATTGAATTTCTCGGAAACGAAACACAATCAACAAATGTTAAAAAATTATCTATAAAACCATTAATATCAATCGAGGATTTTAAAAAAATAGATCTACGAACTGCAAGAATTGTTGAAGCTGAAAAAGTGAACAAATCAGATAAGTTGTTAAAGCTAATTGTTGATATTGGAAACGAAAAAAGGCAAGTTATAGCAGGAATTGCGCAACATTATAAAGCAGAAGAATTGATTGGTAAAACAATTGTACTAGTGGCTAATCTTCAACCAGCCAAGCTAATGGGGCAAGATTCAAACGGGATGATATTAGCTGCAAGCGATGATTCTGGAAAACTTGTTTTAGTCGGTTTTAATGATGATATATTGCCTGGGTCAATAATAAAGTAAGTAAAATGTTAATTGATAAAATAAAAATCATAACTAGGTTTGTGAAAATTGAGCACACACTGTTTTCTTTGCCGTTAATATTCAGCGGTGTTTTTTTAGCGTCAAAGAATCCGCCATCGCTACAATTGATTTTCTTAATACTACTGGCGGCAACAGGAGCGCGAACAACTGCGCTTGCCTTGAACAGAATTATCGACAGGAAAATTGATAAGCAGAACCCGCGTACAGAAAATCGTGAACTACCAAGTGGAAGAATGTCTTTAAGGGAAGCGATTATAGTGTTAATTGTAGGTTGTATAACGTATTTTAGCGCCGCCGCTCTAATTTCTAAATTTTGTTTGATAATATCGCCAATACCTTTGATTATTTTTATTTTATATCCTTATATGAAAAGATTTACGTCTTTTGCTCACTTTGGCGTGGGACTTGGTTTATCTATGGCTCCATTAGGCGGATGGTTTGCAGTTAAAAATTCATTTAATGAAATAACTCCTGGTTTTTTGCTTTCATTATTTACATTCTTTTGGGTTTCGGGTTTCGATATTATTTATTCTACTTTAGATGAAGCTTTCGATAGAAATACAAAACTTTTTTCGTTTAATACAAAATATGGAAAAGCAACGGCGCTAAAAATTTCAGGGTTATTGCATGTTTTTGCATTTATTATTTTAACGCTGTTATTTTGTATACAAATTCGTGCAATTGCCGCTTTGCCATTTTTAATTATTTCAGGGTATTTGCTTTATCTCGAGCATAAAAAATCGTATGATATTGAGCTCGCGTTTTTTAAAATAAATGCAATTTTAGGTTTTTCAGTTTTTGCGATGGTTTTAGCCGGAGTATTATTTTAATGAAGATTATAGTTGGAATTACTGGTTCTTCTGGAGCTATTTATGCAAAAGAATTTATTAAAAATTGCAATGCAGAAAAATTTTTAATAGTAAGTAAATGGGGAAAAGTAATTCTAAAAGATGAACTTGGAATAACGGAAAAAGATCTATCTTCCTTAGTTAAACGTCAGTTTTCAGACGACGATCTAACAGCGCCAACTTCATCTGGAACAAATCATTTCGACGCATTTGTTATTTTACCTTGCTCAATATCAACTCTTGGAAAAATCGCATCAGGAATTGGGGATACGTTAATAACTCGGACAGCGCAAGTAGCGCTAAAAGAACGTTACAAGTTAGTACTATGTATTCGTGAAACTCCTCTTTCAACAATTTCATTGGAACAATGCGCAAAACTTTCGAGTCTTGGAGTAACAATTATGCCCATATCACCCCCTATGTATAAATTGCCAAAAACAATTGATGAATATATTAATGCTTTTACAGAAAAATTACTATCTGTAATGGGCATTGGAGCGATACGAGGATGGCGCGCAGATGAGTTGGAGTAATCTGCTATGAAATTTACAGCTCTAAGAGAATACATTAACTACCTCGAATCGATAGGCGAGCTTAAACGGATAAATGTACAAGTCGATCCAAAGCTTGAAATCACCGAAATTGCTATTCGCGCTTTGCGCAATAATATGCCAGCATTAATCTTCGAGAATGTAAAAGGTTCAAAATATCCGATAGCAATAAATCTTTATGCTTCGGAAAGAAGAATTGAGCATGCTTTAGGCAAGCATCCACAGCAAATAGGGGAGGAACTTATAAATTTTTTTGAGCATATTATACCGTTAAAAACTTCTTTTTTTTGGCAAAAAAGAAATTTTCTAAAAAGAATTCTAAGCTCTCGATATAAACTTGTTAGAAAAGGGTTATCTCAAGAAATTATTAAAGAACCAAAACTTAGTGAATTGCCAATACAAATATGTTGGCCTAAAGATGCTGGTCGTTTTATTACACAAGGGCAGGTAATTACTCAACATCCACTTGATGGAACAAGAAACATAGGTTTATACAGATTACAAGTATATGATGATATCACGACGGGAATGCATTGGCAAATACAAAAAGGGGGAGGTTTTCATTTTTATCAAGCAGAAAAACTAAATAAAAAATTTGAAACTGCCGTAGCATTAGGAACTGATCCATTTTTATTAATAGCATCAATTTCGGCGTTACCGGAAGGATTCGATGAAGTAATTTTTGCCTCTTTTTTGAGAGGAGAGTCAATACAGATGATAAAAGGCAGGACTATCGATCTACATGTTCCGGCGAATGCAGAATTTATACTTGAAGGCAAAGTAAAATTAAACGAACGACGTATAGAAGGACCATTTGGTGATCATTTTGGACATTACTCAAACTCAGCTCCATTCCCTATATTTCAATTATCGGCAATCACGCATCGCAAAAACCCGATTTATCCTTCTACAGTAGTTGGCATTCCGCCTATGGAAGATAAATTTCTCGGCGATGCATCCCAGCAAATATTAGGTCCCTTAGTAAAGATAATTCATAAAGAAATAAAAGATACATGGGCTTATTTCGAAGCCGGCTTTCATAATTTATTGGTAGTTTCTGTTGAAGAACGTTATCAAAAAGAAGCAATGAAGGCGGCGTTCGGTATGCTTGGCACAGGACAACTTTCTCTAACAAAATGTATTATTCTTGTTTCACATAACATCAATCCGAAAAATTGGATGGAAGTAGTTTGTGAGATAGAAGATCACTTTGATCCGCATTTTGATTTTGTTTTGATTCCCAAAGTTCCATTAGATACGCTTGATTTCACAAGCTACAAAATGGAATTAGGCAGCAAAATGATTTTAGATGCAACGAGAAAACAAAAACACTCAATCAATCAAAAAATATGTGTTGAAGGACAAACAAAAAAAATACTAATTGAAAAAATAAAAAGAATTACAAATAGCGATAAAAGAATTATTGATAGTCGTTTAATTATGAATTCATTTCTTATCGTAAAAGTTGCAAGTAATGGCAGAGCGGTAATCGAAAATCTTGTAACCCGAAAAGAGTTAAAGCAAATAAAGATTATTGCGGCTGTAAGCAAAGACGTTGAAATTAGCAAACAAGAAAGCTACATTTGGGGTATCTTTACTAGGTTTGATTGTGAAAGAGATGTAATTTTTAGTAATCAAAAACTTATAGGTATTTCACCAATTTATGAAGGAATAATGGGAATAGACGCAACATGGAAAAAAGGATATCCAGAAGCGCTAAAGATGGATCAAAAAGTTGTTACACTTGTAGATGAACGCTGGGATAGTTATTGGAAATAAGGATTTAATAATTGAATAATGAAATTAATTTTAGAGACTTACGTCTTCAACCGATTTGGGAAAAAGTACAACGCGGCATCAGATTAACGTTTGAAGAGGGCAAGATACTTTTTCAAACGAACGATATAATTTCGCTTGGAAAGATGGCGCATTTTGTTCAAAAGAACTATAGCGGAGACGCAGTCTATTTTGTGCTGAATCAAAAAATTGAACCAACTAATATTTGTGTATTATCTTGTAAATTCTGCAACTTTGCAGTTAAACAAGGTAATAGTAAAGCGTATGAAATGTCTCTTACAGAGATATTGGGTAAATTGACGAATGAAATTCATGAGGTTCATTTAACAGGCGGCCTGCATCCTAAATGGGAATGGAATTATTATTTAAACACTTTACGTGAAATTTATAGACATTTTCCCAATCTCGATATTAAAGCATTTACAGCTGTCGAGATTGATTACTTTCATAAAAAATTCAAATTATCAATAGAAGATGTATTAGTGCAGTTGAAAGCGTCTGGCATGCGAACTATACCCGGTGGCGGGGCAGAAGTGTTTTCTGAAAGAGTTAGAAAAGAATTATTTCATCAAAAAATTAACGCTGACGAATGGATAAATATACATAAAACTGCACATAAATTAGGGATCGCCTCAAACGCTTCCATTCTTTATGGACATATTGAAACAATTGACGAGAGAATTTTACATTTAATAAAATTGCGTGAATTGCAGGATGAGACGAATGGATTTTTGTCATTTATTCCTTTGGCTTTTCAACCTGGCGATACAGGCATTAAGCCAAGAAATAAATTTACGTCTGCTATTGACGATTTAAAAATGATTGCTGTATCGCGCTTAATGCTCGATAATTTTCCGCATATAAAAGCATACTGGGTAATGCTTACAGAAGAGGTTGCCGCGGTTGCGTTAAATTATGGTGCCGATGACATGGATGGAACAGTTGGCGGAGAACGTATTGCACATGATGCTGGAGCTATAACGCCCTCTGCAATAACGAAAGACAACCTGATAAAAATAATTCGCGATGCAGGAAAAATCCCTGTAGAACGAGATATATATTACAATCCAATTAATATTTATTCGAAGAATGTTATTGGAAAAATACCATATTTGAATTCTGTGCCATTTTACGAAAACATTGAAAGAAGAAGTTTTAAGATACTGCCAATTACTCCGCGAAGAATGGGTGTCCTATCGGCGAATGGAAAATTAGATGCGGGATTATTTTCGTTAGTTGATTTTTTAAATCAAAAGGATACACTTGAATCACTGGAATATTGCATTGCAACTCGCGATCAAGTAAAAAGTGTATTATTGTTTTCGAATTATGGATGGAACGAATTAGCAGGAAAAACTATCGGCATTGTTGACGATACAGCAACCTCAGTTAAGCTATTAAAGGTTATATTGGAAAAAAAGTATAACGTGAATGCTGAATTTAAACATTTGCAATCTTGTGTAAATAATTATTATGAATATGATGCAGTTTTACTTATCGGCGATGAAGCTTTACGTGCAAGAAAATATGGATTAGCAGGTTTCGAAATTATCTATGATCTTGCTACAGAATGGTATGAGTGGAAAAAACTACCTTTTGTGTTTGCTGTTTGGGCTTTTAAGAAATCGATGCCTTCAAATATGAAAGAAGAGTTGCATTCAATCATAAATCAATCGCTTGTAAAGGCGGAAAATGATTTTAAGTCTATCGGACATGTACAGGGAAAAAAAATTAAACTCAGCGAAGAGGAAATTCAAGAGTATTTATCTGCTTTCACTTATAGACTTGGAATTAGAGAAAGACAGGCAATTAACGAGTTTCATGAATTACTTTTAGAAATCGAAAGAATAAAAGAATATTAAATGCGAGAAGGAGAATATTTCAGGAAGCAATATGTCAGAGCAGATAATAAAAAGATATGAAGAATTGATTGCGATTGGGTTACAATTGGTTCCGCTTGGCGGTTTTGATTTTTCAGGTTATAATGCGCGGTTGCAAAATAAATATCTCGAATGGCGAAAATCGTGTTTAGAGCTATTGGAATTAACAGGACCACTCGGATTTCCCTATAAGCAAAAGGTGTTAGGCGATTCAAATGGAGGATTTTTCTTTCAGTCGTCTGCACAATTGATTCTTAATTGCATAAAAGAGCTTTACGAGAAATTAAAATCATCACCCGAGCTTGCAGTTACTTCTCATATTTCTGCAACTGTTACTCCTACAGCTAATAATGTTACAATACAAGAATCAAGTGGCGCCAGAATACTTAAGCCCCCACCTAAGCCTGCGCAATCACAAACTGCACCGAATGTAACAGCACAAGTTCAGCAAGCTCAAATCTCGACACCAAGTCAGCAAAGCAACAAGGTCTATGTAATAGGTGAGAATGATGATCCACTACGTGCGCAATTATCACAATTTTTGAACGAAATAGGATTGGTCGAAGTTGGAATAGAACGCCAACACGGTCAAATGCTCCAAATAGACGCTTTAAAAATGGATGAAAATATTAAATATGCATTTTTTATTATAAGTTCTGATGATCTGACATATGCTATGTTCGAGATCGGACATTTTGTCGGCAAACTCGGAAATAATCGTGTATGTGTTTTGCATATGTCTGATGTAAATTTTCCCAAAAATGTTCCGAGTGTTTTGGTAAAATCAATCGTGGTAAAATTAGAAGAGGCAAGTCTTGGAATAATAAAAGAATTAAAAGCTATAGGATATCAAATTAGTTTATAGATATGACTTTGGAGAATATAAATAAAAAAATTAGAAGAAATGAACGGCTTACAAAAGAGGAAGGACTATTTATATTTCGTAACGCTGAACTTTTAGATTTAGGAGCGTTAGCAAATGAAATACGGTTTAAAAAAAATCCAGAACCGTGGGTAACCTATATTATTGATACGAATCCAAATTACTCAAATATTTGTAATGTTGATTGCAAATTTTGCGCTTTCCATAAACATCTTGGCGAAGCTGGAGCATACAGATTAACTGTTGATGAAATAATAAAAAAATTGAAAGACGCTATTAATCAAGGCGCAACTACAGCATTACTTCAAGGCGGCGTTGATCCGAACATCCCATTTGAGTATTATCTAGAAATTGTTGAGAGAACGATAAAAGAAGTTCCAAATATATATGCTCATTATTTTTCTACACCTGAAATTAATGTTATGGCACAAGTTGCCAACTTAAGTATCGAGGAAGTTTTGCAGAAGTTATGGGATAAAGGTTTGCGTTCATTACCTGGAGGTGGCGCTGAAATATTGTCGGATCGAGTAAAGAAGAAAATCAGCAGGAAAAAAGGAACCTCTGCCGATTGGTTAAATATTATGAGAATTGCACATAAAATCGGCTATAAATCGACTGCAACTATGATGTATGGTCACATAGAGAATGATGAAGATATTGTTGAACATTTAGAAGCTATAAGGCAATTACAAGACGACACAAATGGATTTACTGCATTTATACCTTGGTCATTTAAACCAGGAAATACACCGCTTGAAAAAATTTTTTACAATTATGCAACGCCAACTCGATATTTGCAAATAATATCTTTTTCACGAATCTATTTGGATAATTTCCAGCATATACAAGCTTCGTGGTTTTCCGAAGGAAAGAAGATAGGTCAAATTGCATTGCACTTCGGTGCAGACGATTTTGGAGGAACACTGTTAGAAGAAAACGTGCACGCTGCTGCAAACTATGTGAACGTCGCAAATATCGAGGAATGTAAAAACTTAATAAATGAAGCAGGTTTTATACCAGCACAACGAACAACACTCTATAGGATATTGAAAGTAGATAAAACAGCTGATGCCGCCTAATTATCTACCAAACCAGCCAAGTTTTCATAAAAAATCTTTTTTATGTCTGAAATAGGAATGCGCATTTCTTGAACCAGCTTAAGTTGGTTATCGACAATATCATATCTATATCCTCTCGGTAACATACCCGAATCTGATCCAAATAAAATTCTGTTAGCTGTATAGACTTCTAGGAATTTTTGAAAAACACGTCGCATATCTGGCTTTTCGGAATGTTCTTGAATCCAAGAATTTGAGCCGGCGGTATCGACATATACGTTATGACACTCCTTACCGACCTCCAACGTCTCGGCAAATTTTCCCGCTCCCAAATTTGGTATAATAAATTTTATGCCTGTAAATTTTTTTGCAACAGGTATTAATTCTTTTGGGTTTGAAAATTCATCGTTAATTATTGTGGGTATGCTTGCGTAATCCCGTGCTCTTATTATCAATTTTCCAAAATGTACAAATACCAAACCATTGCATTCTTGAATTAGATTGTACAAAGGATATAGCCATTCATCATTTACATTAATGTGATACAAAGACGGGTAGATTAAGACTCCTTTAAGTTTATCCTCTTTAAGTCGTTTGTTTGCATTTTCCATTAATACACTTGAGTTGGGATCGACTGTGAACATTCCTGTAAATCGTGTAGGAAATGCTTGAATAGCTTTCACAACCGAATCTTCATCGCCAGGCATACTTCCGAATAACATTAAACGTTCAATCTTCCATTTGTCAATTATTTCAACCCAACGCTTTGCAAGTTGGACAGGGTCTTCGCCAGGTATTTCGATGTGTCCTTTAGCGGCAAGATTTCGTAATTCAGTGTTGATATCAGCTCTGTTTTGTTTTTGCTTTATTAAAAACTTAAAATATGTGTTAGTATAGAAGTGAACGTGCGAATCAAATATTTTATATAAGCCGATCATCTTTAAAATAATTTTATTTCAGGAATAGAAGAAATCAAGTTAAGTTCATTTGCTAATTCAAACAATTTATCAAGAGCTGTTCTTCCTCTTATGCCCATATCAATTGTTAAATCGTTAACATACATTTTCACAAATTGCTCTCCCAAACATTTTTCTATGCCGCGGCCATATTTCAAAGCGTACTGTATAGCTTCGTCTTGGTTTGTATAGCCAAAAATTATGCTCTGTTTTAAACCGATTGATAACATGTGAGCTAATTCTTCTCCCAAGTCTTTCTTAACGACGTCTAATCCGAGAGGAATAGGTAGGTTATTAAATTTTGCTCCCCACAACTCTCCATAATCTATTATTTTTTTAAATCCTTGATTCGTGTATGTTATTTGACCTTCATGAATAATTACACCGGCATCAAATTCTCCGCTTTCGATTCGTGGCATTATTTCATCAAAAGAAACATCGACATTTTCAATATTCCCAGAGAATATCTTGAATAATAAAGTGGCGGTCGTAAATTTTCCGGGCGTTGCAACTCTTTTTCCTTTTAATTCGTCTATGTGAGAATATTTTCGTGAAATTAAAACAGGCCCATATCCTTCGCCCATACTAGCACCTGTTGCCATAATCCAATATTTATCAGCGATATAAGGAAAAGCATGAGCAGATACGGCTGTTACATCTAATTTACCATCAAAAGCTAGCATGTTTAATGTTTGAATATCCTCAAGAATATGTTCAATTTTAATTCCTTCGATTTTAACTTTTCCGGAAGAAAGACCATAGAACATAAAAGCATCGTCAGGGTCTGGGCTATGTCCAATTTTAATTATTTTTTCGCCATTCATTATTAGATTGTTCTCTTTTCAGCGGTATAAATTGTTGCAATACCAAATGTTTGCGGGTAGATTTTTATATTTTTAAAACCGAATTGTTCTAAAATCGAACTAAATTCATAACCGCAAGGAAATTCTGACACAGTTTTTGGTAAATATCTATAAGCAAAATTGTTCTTAGAAATAACGCGTCCAACGAATGGTATAATATAATTAGAATAAAAAGTGTATAAGTGTTTTATTAGAAAGTTGTTGGTTTTAGAGAATTCAAGTATAAGCGCAACACCATTATCTTTCAATATTCTATGGAATTCACTCAATCCTTTTTGGAGGTTGCTAAAATTTCTTACACCAAATGCGCACATGACGATATCAAATGAATTTGACGGGTAATCTAAATTTTCCGCTTCGCCATAACGAAATGTAATTTTGTCATCTAATTTGAGCTTTGATATTTTATGTTTTGCGATATTTAACATGTTTAAAGAAATATCTACACCTATTATTTTTACATTATCGATACTGGCGGCTTCGATAGCAAAATCTCCTGTGCCAGTACAAACATCAAGTATTTGTTTTGGCTGTAATTGAACTATCAATTTTATAGCTCTTTTTCGCCATAAAACATCAATACCAAAACTTAAAATTCTATTTAGCAAATCGTACTTATTAGAAATAGAATCAAATAATGAACGAATTATTTCTTGACTATAAATAATACGATGTTTCGTAATCTCGATTGCCAAATTGTGAACTGTTGCTTAATTTAATGTCAGTAAAAAAATCTAATGGATTAAATATACGCAAGAGAGCTAAGAATTCCAATCATACACTATATCGTATTTCAAAGTGTTTGATAATAAAATTATCAAAAAAAAATATTACGCGGGATAATATGAATTATTATATAGATACACATGCGCATTTATACTTAGACGATTATTCTAAAGATATTGAACAAGTAATGATGCGTGCAAAAGAGGCAAATGTTATAAAAGTAATTTTGCCTGCGATTGATTTACATACAAGCGATAAAGCGATTGAATTAGCAGAAAAATATGAAAACATTTTTGTATGCGTTGGAATTCATCCGCATGAATCTGCAAAAGCAAAAAATTATGACATAACAAGAATTACGGACCTAATAAAACACCCCAAAGTAGTAGGAATTGGCGAAATTGGCTTGGATTATTATTATGATTTTTCTCCACGCAATAAACAAAAAGAAATATTTTCATTGCAGTTAGAAATAGCAATCAAAGCCGATCTTCCAATAGTCGTTCATACGCGCGAATCAATAAAAGACACAGTAGAAATAATTGAAACTCATATAAATAAAAATCCAGAGTGGAAAATAAGTAAGGATGGTTTTAATCGAGGTGTATTTCATTGTTTCCCAGGCAGTATCGATGAAGCTAATATAATTTATCAACTTGGTTTCTTTGCGTCATATACAGGGTTAGTAACTTTTAAGAAAACAGCTTCTATTGAAATAATTAAAAAGATTGGAATTGATAGAATACTGCTGGAAACAGATTCTCCCTATATGGCTCCAGTTCCTTTCCGAGGTAAAAGGAACGAACCCGCCAATATTATTTACATTGGTAAAAAAATTTCCGAAATATTGAACATTGCTGAAAACGATGTAAAAAGAATTACTACTAAAAATGCTATTCGATTATTTGAATTGAATAAACTTGGATAGCTACAAATATTTATATTGCGGGTTATTATCTAAAAAAAGAATTATGTTTAGAGAAATAAAAAAAATCACTTATAAATTGAAGATTTTACTTGAGTTAAAAAGGGATAGAACATTAACGCAATTTCCATTCCTGATACGTAGAACGATGCTCTTGGTCTAAATTAGAGAGAACATCATAAACATTTCTATCAGGATAGTTAAGAAAAACCTCAGCAATTTCTCTAAATTTTGAATCAAAAAAGATTTTTACGATAACGCTTGAAGGGTTGAAAATTCTTCTGGTTTCATTGATTGTTTCAATAGATTTTAACATATTTGTGAGAGCATTTTGCTGCTCAGTAGCAAGTAAATCAACGCCGTCAAAAAAATAAATATTAAATGCAGTGCGGAAGGAATTATACTTTAAGTTAGTTAATTCATCTATTACGCCAAACTTGCTATAGCTAGCAGATGATTGTCGCCAATCGCCAGCAACAGACGAATTTGAAGCTAATTGTATTATTTTAGACGCCTTTTGAAAACAGGTAGAACCGGAAAAGGGAATATAAGTTTCGAGATCAAAGCCAATTATTAAATAGGCATAAAAATCAAGAAAACTTGTCAACGGATCGAACACCATTTCATCAAATACCATTCGTTGATTTAGGCTGTAAGTAAATTGCCAATTAACATCTAAAATTCTCATAACTGGCGTGGTTCTATCTGATTTTGCATTACCGATATACACTGGTCGCTGACTTGTTACAACTACTTGTGCCGAATATCGGTAGTCAGTTGTTGCAGATGTTATAACGATATCGAGGTTGCACTGAATTTTTTCGCCATCGAGGTCTTCGTTTGTAAAACGGGTGTTATTCATATAACGTTCAATATCAGATGCAAGTGTCCTTAAATGATCACGCTGACCTGATTGAATGCTTTCGGTATTAATTGTAACCTTGCAATCTAATTCTTGCGCAAAAATCTTTAAGGTAGGTGCAATGTAAATTACGATAATTAGAAATAAAATATTTTTCATAAGGAGCGCTTTCATGATTAGTATAAAAAAATATAGCCAAAAACTATCGTGTCAGCAAGTAAAAATGTTTTTTTTAATTATGAGCTTACTTGTTATTGTCGTGTGCGCTTGTGGTTCAGAAAATAATGGACGCGGAACTAGGGCAATCGGAATGGCAAATGCTTTCACAGCAATTTCCGATAATTCATGGTCTGTAAGTTATAACCCTGCAGGTTTATCATTTATTAATCAATTCATTTTTTCGGTATTCTATGTGCCCGCACAATATGGTCTGCAAGAATTACAAACGAAAGCCTTAAGCGCTATAATTCCAAATGATATAATAAATATTGGCGTTGCTGTAGAAAGATTCGGTTTTGATTTATATTCTGAAACGAACTTCTGTTTAGCCACCTCTTTTAATATCAACGATTTTATAGCGTTGGGAATTAGTTGTAATCTTTTAAATATAAATATAAAAGAGTATGGCGGTACGAAAAATATTATTTTAAATGGCGGGGCTTTAGCTAGGCTTTCGAATAATCTTACAACTGGATTTAGCGTTCACAATTTTACTAGAACAAAAGTGGCACAGATCAACGAACCATTGCCGCAAGTTGTGAACTATGGAATTTGTTGGTCGCCAATTGAATTGACTAAAATATCATTCGATGTCGAAAAAGAAATCCGATATTCTGAAAGTTATAAAGTTGGTTTTGAACATATTATATTTGATGTACTTTCTTTAAGATGTGGAGCCGCCAATAACCCCGATAAATATTCTGTTGGCTTTGCAATTACGTACAGCAATTATGAGTTTTCTTATGCGGGTTATTCACATTCTGAATTGGGATGGACCCATCAAATTGAGCTCTCTTTTTATTTTAACTATAAAAATAATGATTAGAACATTCATTTATATAATATTGACATCATCAATTGTATTAGCTCAAGAACGAGATATATATGATTCGTTGGATATTTATGAAGGCAATAATTTAGAAAATATTATCGAACAAAATCTAGAAGAAGATAATAATTCCACGATTGATGACGAACTAAGACAGTTTGAAGAAGAACCGATAGATTTAAATAAAGCTACGATAGATGAATTAAGAGTCATTCCGTTTATAAACAAAAAAATTGCATCAAATATTATCAAACGAAGAAAAAAAACAAAATTTTCTTCAATTGATGAATTATTATTTGTTGAAGGAGTAACGCCACAGCATTATGCTCTATTGAGTAAATATGTAACAATTCGGAGTGTTCATACGAAACAAAAAATTAAAGTTTCATTCTTATCTAGGATGAAGACTGAAATTGAAAAGAGAAGAGGTTATATTGATGGAACTTATCTTGGTTCGCCTCTAAAAACAGTAAATAAATTTAGAATATCGATTTGTGAGGATGCGAGCAATTCATTCTTTATAAGCAATATAAAAGTAGGCGGCTTAATAGAAAAAGACCCTGGCGAAAAAGATTTTACCAATCATTCAACCGGATATGTTTCGTTTAAATTACTTCCTTTGAATAGTAAAATAATTATTGGGGACTATCAAATTGAAACTGGCGAAGGTGTAGTTTTTGGTGGAGCAAATAAAATATCTAAGGCAGGTGTTATAATTACAAATTCTTTAAAAAATCGAAACACCGTATATCCTTCATTATCTGCAGATGAAAATAATTATTTCAGAGGAGCGGCAATGTCTATGCAAAGCGGTGATATAAATCTGCAAATGTTCTATTCAAATAAATATATAAATGCAACGTTAGATAAGAAAGGATTAATAACAAGCATAGATAAAAGCGGTTTATTTCGCACAGAATCGGAAATCAGAAAAAAAGGTTCAAGTAAAGAAAAAATGATCGGATACAATTTACAAGCGAACATAATAAATAATTTAAGGATTGGGAGTTCTGGCTATAGAACTGCTTTTAACAATTCTTGTTTAGTTGATAAAGAGTTATTGAGTTATTACTCAGTTTTTCAAGTAAATGGTATAAACATAACATATAACAATAAAGAATATGAGCTATTTTCTGAAATTGCGATAGATAAAAATATGGCGACTGCTAAAAATGCGGGAGTTATATTTTCACCACAAAAATATATATCATTCATAGCAATTATTAGAGATTATGCTGAAAATTTTCAAAGCCAATATTCAAATGCATTCGGAGAAAAATGGGATAGAGTTCAAAATGAAACAGGATTTTTTTTAGGCGCGCGTTCAAGTATAGATAAACGATTATGGCTTACGTTTTATTATGATCAGTATAGTTATCCAAAAGAAAGCAAGATACTCCCGATTATCTCAAATGGGAATGAATTACTAATATCATCAGAATATCGATTATTAAAAAATTATAACATTGAACTACGTTATAGGTCGAAAAAAAAGACATTATGCTATGAAGATTTGGACATACACGGGAGGAAAATGATGCATGCTGGTCAACGTGTTCAAAGAAATTATAGATTAACGGGAAAACTAAATTTATTAGATATTCAATTGCAAAATAGGATCGAATGGATTAAGGTTACACAAGATTTGCACAAAAGAGAAAAAGGGTTATTACTATCACAAACATTAAAATATTCTTTGACAAAATCTATAAAAATGATTTGCAGGGCTACTGTATTTGACACAGATTCTTATGAATCTAGGATCTATAATTACGAGGATGATTTACCCGGTGTTTTTACAAATTCAACGCTTTATGGCAAAGGATTGCACTGGTATTTAATTTTAAGAATCAATTTGCATTCTAAATTCTATTTTGCATCTAAATATTCACAAACGATAAAAGATGGTGTAAGGTTTATTGGCTCAGGTAAAGATGTAATTATTGGGGATAGGCTTAGCGTGTTAAGTGCTCAAATAGAAGTAAAATTATAATTATTACCTCAAAAAGTAATTAGAAATCCGCATTCAGATAAATTGCTCTGCAAGAATTAATTACGTATATTATTTTAAAAATATGCAAGTTAAAGCAACAAAGAAGATTACAATTGCTATAGATGGTCCTGCGGCTTCCGGTAAAAGCACAACAGCAAAGTTGGTAGCAAAAAAATTAGGATATTTGCATATCGACACAGGTGCAATGTATCGGGCAGTTACTTTAAAGGCGCTCGAAAATGGTGCAGATATATTAAATCAACAAATTATAGAAAATATTGCCTTTGGATCGGATATATTTTTAAAGAATGATAATGGCGCTTTAGAAGTATATCTCGATAATATAGACGTAACCGCCAAAATTAGAAACCCTTTAGTAACAAAATCTGTAAGTGTAGTTAGTAGTTATAAGGGCGTGCGGGAGGTAATGGTAAAATCACAGCAGAAAATTGCATTTAAAGGCGGAGTTGTTTTAGAAGGAAGAGATATAGGTACAATCGTTCTTCCAAATGCAGATTTAAAAATTTTTATGTTTGCAAGCGTTGAAGAAAGAACAAAACGAAGAAAGAAAGATCTTGCAGATAGCGGAATTGAAGCGGATGTGTTTGAATTGAAAAAAGAAATTGAAGAAAGAGACAAAAAAGATACAACCAGACAATTAAGCCCTTTGAAAAAAGCGAATGATGCAATTGAATTAGATACATCTTATTTAACAATTGATGAACAAGTTAATTTTATTGTCGAAAAAGCAAATGCAATAATTATGCGGGATTCTGTTAAATGACCGTTTCGATAGATAAATCATCTGGATTTTGCTGGGGTGTTATACGAACAATCGCAATAGCTGAAGAACATTTAGCTAAGGGAGAAAAACTATATTCTTTAGGTGAAGTTATTCACAATCCTGTAGAAATAGAACGTTTAAAACAAAAAGGACTTGAAATAATTTCTCATTTCGATTTGAATAAAATGAAGGGGAATAAAGTATTAATTAGAGCTCATGGCGAACCTCCGTCAACATTTGATATGGCGGCAAAGCTCGGAATAACTTTGATAGATGCAACTTGCCCAGTTGTAGCAAAAGTTCAAGAACGAATACGACGTTTTTATAATGATGGATACCAAATAGTAATATTTGGTAAAAAAGATCATGCAGAAGTTATCGGTCTTCTTGGTCAGACAAATGGGGAAGCAATAATTATAAAGTCGATTGATGAAATAAATAAGATATCACTTAATCGAAAGACAGTCTTATTTTCACAAACGACAATGGACAAGCCAACTTTTTATTTAATTAAGGAAGAGTTAGCACATAAGATAGAAAAACTGATAATTGCTTCTATTGAAGAGACTGCTGTAGAGTTTCAAGCTAAGGATACAATTTGCGGACAGGTTTCAGGAAGAGAAAAGAAAATACGCGAATTTGCGGCGTCAAATGAATTAATAATTTTTGTAGCCGGCAGGTATAGTTCAAATGGTAAAGTGTTATTCGATATAGTGCGTTCTGTAAATACTAATACATACTTAATAGAAAAAACTGATGAACTCAAAATAGAGTGGTTTTACGGGGTGGAAAAAGTTGGCATTACAGGCGCTACATCGACACCTCATTGGTTAATGCAACAAGTAAAAAATGAAATTGAATTAATTACTGATAAAAATAATTTTCAAAACAAATTTATACAGCCATCAATAATTAGCGAATCTATACACAATAATTTATAACTGAAAAAAATATTTAAAGCAGTTTAATGGCTGGCTGTTTCGAATATGGATTTCAGTATTTCCAATATTTGGAAAAGTAATTTGGAGGTTTCATGTTAGAAACAAAAAATTCCATCAATTCATTTGAAGAACATGGATATTCAGAGGAGGAATATAAAAAACTAGAAGAGTTGTATTCTGGTACTTTAGGAAAAATCAGCGCAAACGAAATAATCAAAGGACGAATAGTCCATATTGGCGAAGCGAATGTTGCAGTTGATATCGGATTTAAATCTGAAGGAACAGTGCCTATTAGTGAATTCTCAAATTTAAAAGATTTAAAAGTTGGAGATGAAGTAGAAGTATTTCTAGAAAGCATCGAAGACAAAGATGGAAAACTTGTCCTTTCGCGCAAAAAAGCAGATTTTATGCGGATATGGGAACAAGTCGTAAAATCTTTTGAAACAGGAGAATTGGTAAAGGGCAGATGTGTTAGGCGGACCAAAGGAGGAATTGTTGTAGACATAATGGGACTTGACGCTTTTTTACCAGGTTCACAAATTGATGTGCGTCCAATTCGCGATTTCGATGCTTTTATAGGTCGCGAGATGGATTTTAGAGTGGTAAAAGTGAATCATCCGTCAGAAAATGTCGTAGTAAGCCACAAAGTATTAGTAGAAGAAGAACTTGCAAGCCAAAGAAAAGCTATACTTGATGGCTTAGAAAAAGGACAAATACTTGAAGGACATGTAAAAGCAGTTACAGATTTTGGTGTATTTATCGACCTTGGCGGGGTAGATGGATTGGTGCATATTACCGATCTTTCATGGGGCAGAGTAAATCATCCTGCAGAAGTTGTAAAACTTGATCAAACAATAAATGTAGTAGTGCTAGATTTCGACCCTGAGAAGAAAAGAATTTCACTCGGGATGAAACAATTACAACCGCATCCGTGGGAAAATATTGAGCAACGTTATCCTGTCGGGACAAAGGTATCAGGAAAAATTGTATCGCTTACTGATTACGGTGCATTTGTAGAAATAGAAAAAGGCATAGAAGGATTAATCCATATTTCTGAAATGAGCTGGACCCAGCATATAAAACATCCCTCGCAATTTGTTTCAATGGGACAATTAGTAGAAGCTATAATTCTTTCTTTAGATAAAGAGGGAAAGAAGATATCGCTTGGAATGAAACAGCTAGAACCAGATCCTTGGACAACGTTGATGCAAAAATATCCGATTGGTTCAAAACATACAGGTGTTGTTAGAAATTTAACAAACTTTGGAGTGTTTATAGAACTTGAAGAAGGTGTAGATGGTTTAGTACACATTTCAGATTTATCTTGGACAAAGAAAATACGACACCCGGGTGAAGTAGTAAAGAAAAGCGATCAATTAGAAGTGATTGTTTTGTCTGTAGATATTGAACAAAGACGAATATCATTAGGACATAAACAAATTCAAGAAAATCCATGGGATGTATTTGAATCACAGTATAAAGTAGGAACTGATGTCGATGGTAAAATAGTCCGAATTATAGAAAAAGGTGTGATTATCGAAATGCCTCTGGGTGTGGATGGTTTTGTTCCGCTATCACAGCTTTCACAAACACCAGTTAAGAATATCACAGAGTCATTCAAAGTAGGCGACACATTATTGTTAAAAGTGATCGAGTTTGATAAAGAGAGCAAAAAGATAGTTTTATCTGCGCTTGAATATCTACGCGGTAAGGAGCAGAAACTTGTTGATGAATATGTTGCAACTCATAAGTTGTCTCCTATGACGATGAAAGATGTCATTTCAGCTCCATCTCCATCTGATGAAGAGAAAGCTGCCGCTGATTTATTTAGCGAAGAAAAAAATGACTCTCCTACATTAAATTAATAAATGAATAATAGTAAAAAAGAGTTGCCATGTTTTGAACAGGCAACTCTTTTTTCATTATGAAACGCGTCGCTTTACATACACTAGGTTGCAAGCTAAATTACGTTGAAACTGCTTCAATTGGTCAACAATTCGTAAAATATGGATATAAAATTGTTCATAATTTTGAAGAAGCAGATATTGTAATTATTAATACTTGCACAGTTACTGAAAATGCAGATCGTGAATGCAGACAAATAATTCGCAGAGCAATCAGAAAATCACCTCAAGCTTCAATAATTGTTACTGGTTGTTATTCACAGTTACAATCCGAAAATATTGCAAAGATAAAAGGAGTTGATTTAGTTTTAGGAAATTCTGAAAAGAAAAATATTTTGGAATACATTAATGATTTTAAAAAAGGTAGTATAACTGAAATATTTGTTTCTTGTGATGAAAGTTTTTCTCCTGCTTCATCTATAGGATATGAAGAAAGAACACGAGCATTTATCAAAATTCAAGATGGATGCGATTTTACTTGCTCATACTGTATAGTTCCACTTGCAAGAGGAAAAAGTAGAAGCGCAAGAATAGAAGAAGTAGTGCAATTAACACAAGATGCGGCTGAAAATGGCTACAAGGAAATTGTCCTTACCGGTGTTAATATTGGATGTTATAGAGACGATGAAGGTGCAGACTTGAAGAAATTACTAACGAGCATTACAAAAGTCGATGGAATCGAACGAATACGGATTAGTTCTATTGAACCTAATCTTCTTTCGGACGAACTACTTAATTTATGGATGAATAATGAAAAAATATGTAATCACTGGCATATACCGCTTCAATCTGGCTCAGATAACATTTTAAAAAAAATGAATAGAAAATATAATAAAAAAGTATTTGCAGAATGTGTAAAAAAAATAAAAAATAAGATACCGGCGGCAGGTATCGGCATTGACTTAATAGTTGGCTTCCCAGGTGAAACGGATGAGTTATTTCAGGAAACATTCGATTTTATAAACGAAATGCCGATATCATATATTCATGTTTTCCCTTATTCAGAAAGACCTAATACGCGAGCAATAAATTATTTCCCTAAGGTGTCTTATTCGAACAAGACCAATCGTTGTAAAAAATTGAATGATTTGAGTGTAGAAAAACGTAAAACATTTAATTCGTGTTTCCTTAATAAAATAGTCTCTGTGCTTTTTGAATCGAAAAATAATCTTGGCGTTGCCTCTGGCTTAACAGAAGAATATATCCGAGTTTATGCTAAAACAGAAAAAAATATTGCTAATAATATAATGAATGCTGAAATTAAAGAAGCATCCGCAGATAGTTGTATTGGTGAGATTACCAGTAGGAGTTTGAGTAATTAATAAGTATTAAAATTAAAGTGGAGAATAAAAATGAAAATTATAATATCAATATTACTTCTTTCAATTTTCAATTTTAGTCAATTAATTAGTCAGTATAGATCGAAAAACGAACTGCTAAAAATGGAAAACTATTCGGAAACGCGACACACCGTAGAAAATAATTTAGCTCTGACGCCTGACAGCAAAAAATCTGTATTTTTAGCCGTAGTAGCATCGTTAATTATCCCAGGTATAGGCGAGTTATATGCTGGTTCAATTGAGACAGGCAAGTATCATTTAATTGCCGAAGGCGGCTTATGGCTCACTTACGCAGGATTTAGAATTCACTCGAATTGGCTCGGCAAAGATGCTCGTTCTTATGCTACGCAAAATTCTGGCGCAATTTTTGAAAATAAAGACGATAAATTTGCAGTAAATATTGGAAATTTTAATTCAACAGACGAGTATAATCAAACAAAACTCAGAAATAGAGAATATAATTTAATCTATACAACACCCGACTATAATTGGGTATGGAATAATGATGCTAATCGATTGCGCTTTAAAGATTTGCGAATCAGGAGTGATGCGGCAAAGAATAATTCTAAATTCGTAATAGGAGCAATAGTTGTGAACCATTTAATATCAGCATTTTCAGCTGGAAGAAAAGCTGCAGCTTATAATAAATCAATATCTGATGATAGCGACTTTCAAATTCGTACATATGCCATTAGTAATAATAATAAATTCGATGGAATAGGTATAAATATTAAATCTTCATTTTAAACAAGTAAGATGTATAACATACGTTTAAAGTTAGAATATGATGGGACAGATTATGTGGGTTGGCAATTTCAAAAAAATGGAAAATCGATACAAGAGGAAATTGAAAAAGCAATTAGTAAAATTTATCAAGTAAATGTAAGAATAACAGGCGCAGGCAGAACTGACGCTGGCGTTCATGCAAAAGGGCAAATAGCAAATTTCATAATTGACAAAGAAATTGAGTTAGGTTTAGTTGCACATAGTTTAAATGCAGTTCTTCCTAAGGATATTATTGTGTTGGAAGCTGAGAATGTATCTCTCGATTTTAATGCTCGATACAGCGCAAAAAGCCGACGTTATAGTTATTGTATAAGTCAAGCGCCAACAGCTGTTGATCGTAAATACTGCTGGCAAGTATATCAGGAGTTGGAATATGAGCTATTGCAAAAATGTGCGAAACAAATAATAGGGGAGCATGAATTTCGTTCTTTCTGCAAGCAAAACGAATATCAAAATAATTATTTGTGCATAGTATCTTCCGCATTATGGAAAAAACATGAAAACAAATTAATTTTTAATATTACAGCTAATAGATTTTTACATGGAATGGTGCGTTCATTAGTAGGCACTATGGTGAATGTAGGCAGAGGACATACTGAGTATAATAAATTTACAGATATAATTAATGCAAAAGATCGTTCAACAGCAGGTATGTCTGCACCAGCTAAAGGATTATTTTTAGAAGAAATATTTTATTAGGAGCAATAGAGCATGATTAAAATAATTAAGAATTATATAATCATATTTTCGATATCATTATTCGCGGTAGGTTGCGGCACATTTAAAAGCATTAATATTTTCCCGGTATCAAAAGATATAGAATTAGGCAGACAATTTGATAATGAAATAAGAAAGAATCCAAAAGAGTATCCAATTCTAAAAGACCGACCAGATGTGAAAAGTTATATTGATAATATAGGGAAAAAAATTATTGCATCGCCTGTAATAAAGTACAGGAATCAATTTGCATATCAATTTGAGGTGATAGATGATGATAGTACTATAAATGCATTTTGTACGCCGGGCGGATATATATATATATATACGGGTCTTCTAAAATATGTTGATAATGAAGCGACTTTAGCTGGAGTAATTGCACATGAAATTGCGCATGCAGAGCAGAGACATTCAACAAAAAAAATAACTGCGCAATATGGCGTTCAGACTATAATTAATTTGCTGAGCGGTAAATTGGGCGAAACTGGAACTCAACTTGCTGGCGTCGTTGGCGGACTTGGATTATTAAAATATAGTCGAACTGAGGAAATAGAAGCAGATACTTATTCATTTAAATATTTGCAATCGACGGAATATTTTCCCGGCGCTATCAAATTCTTTTTTGAAAAAATAGGCGATGGTAACAGAGGGGGGGCACTTGAGCGCTTGCTTTCAACTCATCCATTACCAAAAGATAGACTTGACCATATAAACAAACTTCTTGTTGAAGCAAACAATCCCACGGCAAATGAAGAAAATTTATTTGCAGAAAGATACAAAGAATTTAAAAATACATTAATGACGAAAAAATAGAACAAATCTTATGATAAATTAAGATATGTAAATTTAATTGCTCTTAAATGAAAACTATAAAAAAAATTATTCGCAGTTTGTTAATAAGCGGTGGCATTCTTCAAACAAAACTTTCCGAAGATGAATTAAAGCAAGTTATTGATGCAAGCTCGCAAAGTGGAACGCTTGACCAAACTGAGCATGAACTTATAAAAAGCATTCTTCAGTTCTCAGATATAACGGCTAAAGAAATAATGGTGCCTCGGCCTGATATTGTGGCGCTTGATATTAGAATGACAAGAGATGAAATAATAAGTAAAGTCATTGAAGAAGGATATTCTCGTCTTCCTGTATACGATGGTTCCATTGATAATATAATAGGGATAATTTATAGCAAAGATCTATTAAGTTTATTAGAACATCGTTTATTGATAATTTTACAAGATATTATACGTCCTCCTTTTTATGTACCCGAATCAAAAAAAATAAGTCGATTATTAAGAGAATTTCAGCAGAATAAAGTGCATATGGGAATTGTAGTCGATGAATTTGGCGGAACAGAGGGAATTGTAACAATGGAGGATATTATTGAAGAAATAGTAGGGGATATTTTAGACGAATATGATGAAGCTCAAAAGTCAATTGAACAAACGAGTGATGGCTCTGTCATTATAGATGCAACAATTTCAATAGCAGAGTTTAATGCGCAATTTCGTGAAAAACTGCCGGAATCTACTGATTATGAAACACTTGCAGGATATTTACAAACAATAACTGGAAGATTATCTGAAACAAATGAAGAAATTAAAACAGAAAAATTTTTATTCAAAATCATAACAAAAAGCGCTCGGAGAATTAGACTGGTAAAGGTAACTCCTATAATTAAATTATCCGAATAATAGTATTATGGCGCTTCTTTTAAATCGAAAACGTAATAACTAAAGATGTATTTTTTAGTCTGTTAAATTTTTTAAAAAAATACATTTATAATGTGGAAATAGAACGCTAATTAACAAAATTTAATTTTTTTTATTTTCCTCCAAACTTACTAGAGAGACTTATTATTGGATTAGTAGTTCCTGCACCACGAGCCAAGCAATGTGCATAATTAATAATTCTGTTTGGTTACTTTTTTGGTAACATACTTACTTAGGGCATATTGTTACTCAAAAATGGATAGCATAGGCGCTATGAATAAATATTTTAGAATAATATTGCATTTAAAATGTTCATCATTTTAATCATTTTTTTACCTATATTTTACCCACTTAAT
>JBBIII010000003.1:0-57815 GCA_037446575.1 Ignavibacteriales bacterium | reverse complement strand
ATTTAAAATGTTCATCATTTTAATCATTTTTTTACCTATATTTTACCCACTTAATATATAAAGTCGATACTTGTATAAAAGGTTATAGAATGCGTATTGGTATTTTTGGCGGTTCATTTGATCCTCCGCATAAAGGGCATATTGCAATTGCGAGGAAGGCAATGAACCAATTAAAGCTAAATCAAATTTATTTTATTCCAGCTTACTTACCTCCTCACAAGTTAGGCAATTCATCAACCTTAGCATACCATCGGTTAAAAATGCTTAAGCTTTCAATAAAAGGAATAAAAAATTTTTATGTGTCAGATATTGAAATCAAAAGACGAGGTGTCTCTTACACGGTGGACACGTTAAAATTATTTAAGAAACGTTTCCCTGAATCGGATTTATTTTTACTTATTGGAATGGACAATTTAGCTCAGTTTAAATCTTGGAAATCGCCAGAGACTATTCTACAGCTATCAAAAATTGCAGTTTATAAACGCAAAGGTTATTGTCATTTCGGAAAAAAAATTGCTATTGATTATGTTCTAATAAAAGGTGAACAACATAATATTTCATCCACAGAAATACGTAACCGAATTAGAAAAGGAATGTTAATTTCTAAACATGTTAAAAAAGCTGTTGAAGAGTACATCAAACAGAATGAGTTATATATAGAACTGTCTCCGAATAGGAAAAAATGTAATGAAGTCAACTGTTCAAAAAGATGATATATATCGAATTATATATACTGAACATCACGATCCGTTTTCTGTTTTAGGCGCGCATATCATACATCATAAAGACACTCGTTTAGTGGCAGTCCGTGCATTTAGACCTGACGCAGAGAATATCTCCATTTTAATAAGTAATAAAGAATATAAGATGTCGAAATTGATAGAGGACGGTTTTTTTGAGGGGATATTAGATGATCAAACTGAAATTATTCCATATATGTTAAAAGTAAAAAGAAAAGATGGCGGTGAAGAGATATATTATGACTCATATTCATTCTTGCCAACATTGACAGAATTTGATTTATATCTATTTAATTCAGGTGATCATCATAAAATTTATGAGAAATTAGGAGCTCATTCCATAAAAATAAATGGAATAAATGGTGTTCAATTTGCGGTATGGGCGCCAAATGCGAGGAGTGTAAGTGTAATTGGAAATTTTAATAATTGGGACCGGTGCAGGCATGCAATGCGCGTCCTTGGTGCATCTGGAATTTGGGAAATATTTATTCCAGAACTTAACGAAGGTGAGCTATATAAATTTCAAATCAAAACACAATCGGGCTATATTTTAGAAAAGACTGATCCGTATGCTTCGGAAATGGAACTACGACCTCGTACAGCTTCTAAAGTGAACTTTCTTCAAAACTACAAATGGGATGATCAATCGTGGTTAGAAAAACGAAAAAACTCAGATCATCTTGGCGAGCCGATTTCAATTTATGAAGTTCATTTAGGATCGTGGGCAAGGGTTCCTGAAGAAAATAATCGTTGGCTCACATATCGTGAATCTGCAGAACGAATTGTGAAGTATGTAAAAGAAATTGGATTTACACATGTTGAGCTTATGCCAATAATGGAACATCCATTTGATGGTTCGTGGGGCTATCAGGTTACAGGTTATTTTGCGCCGACAAGTAGATACGGAACACCGGAAGACTTTATGTACTTTGTAGATTATTGCCATCAGAATGATATAGGAGTTATACTCGATTGGGTGCCTGCCCACTTTCCAAAAGATCAATTTGCTCTTGGTGAATATGACGGTACACACTTATATGAACATGCAGATCCGAGAAAAGGTGAACATCAGGATTGGGGAACATTTATTTTCAATTATGGAAGAAAAGAAGTTCGTAATTTTCTTATTAGCAATGCACTTTATTGGATCGAAAAATATCATGTAGATGGACTTAGAATCGATGCAGTTGCCTCTATATTATATTTGGATTACTCAAGAAAAGAAGGAGAATGGATACCAAATCAATACGGTGGTAGAGAAAATATAGAAGCAATAGATTTTCTAAAAGATGTTGCGAAACTTGTTCAAAAATATTATCCCGGCGCTTTAATAATAGCGGAAGAGTCTACTGCATGGCCTGGCGTTACTACAGGCATTGAATATGGCGGACTTGGCTTTAGTCTTAAATGGAATATGGGTTGGATGCACGATATGCTTCAATACTTTTCTAAAGACCCAGTTCACCGCAAGTATCATCACAACAATCTTACATTTGCCTTGCTTTATGCATTTTCGGAAAGATTTATGCTACCGTTATCTCATGATGAGGTTGTTCATGGAAAAGCATCTTTATTGCATAAAATGCCTGGAGATGATTGGCAAAAATTTGCAAATCTTCGGTTGCTTTTCGGATTCATGTATGGCTTTCCCGGTAAGAAACTCATTTTTATGGGGGGAGAATTCGGTCAGCGTGATGAATGGAACCATGAAAAATCTTTAGATTGGCATCTTTGCCAATTTTCGCCTCATTCTGGAATGCAACGATGGATCAAAGATTTAAATAATATTTATAAAAAAGAGAGCGCTTTACATCAAGTAGATTTTCATTACTCAGGTTTTGAATGGATAGATTTTCATGATAAAGGTAACAGTATTATCTCGTTTATACGCAAATCGTATGATGGAAAAGATAAGATAATAGTTGTTTGTAATTATACGCCTATACCGCGGTTCGGCTATAGGGTTGGCGTGCCGGATGAGGGAACCTACGAAGAAATTCTTAATAGTGATTCTTCCTATTATTTAGGGAGCAATGTCGGAAATGCCGGTGAAATCAAAACAGAACCATTCTCACAACATGGCAGGTCTTATTCATTGAATCTTGTTCTTCCGCCGTTGGCTGTAATATTCTTAAAAAGAGTTGGATTTTAAAATATAGTACATCTAAAATAATATTGAGGATTTATGGTTGAAATAAATTGTGACGAAAAATTAAAAGATGATAATGTACTGCAAAAAACATATAAGGAGATAACACAACCTTTCAAAGACCTATTCAAAGTTTCACGAGCTCTTTGGGGTATAAATATTTCTTATGTGCTTGAAGGGCTAACATACTTCGGAGTTGTTGGATTACTTGCTATCTATTTCAATAATTTTATTGGATTGGACGATATTAACGCCGGTCAAATGGTAGGATTTCTGACTGCTGGTATTACATTAAGCATGCTTTTTCTCGGCGCTACAGTAGATATAATTGGAGTGCGTAGAGCGCTGTTAATATCTTTAATATTTATGCTATTTGGCAGAATTCTTTTATCTCTGTCTCCAACTTTTTTTGGAACCATGGGTCTTTGGTCATCTTCGCACATTGTTGCAATGCTCGGAATTTTAGGAATTATAATAGGGTATGGAATATACCAACCAGCATGTTATACCGCAGTCAAATATTTTACAACTGAAAAAACAGCGGCTATGGGTTATGCTATGCTGTATGCGCTAATGAATTTAGGCGGATTTTTACCTGGTTTAATTTCTCCTCCTGTAAGACATGCGTATGGAATAATTGGTGTCTACTGGGTATTTGTAGCATTAACAATCGTCGGCATTATAGTGATTGCATTTATACTGACAAATAGAGCAGTAGATATTGCTATGAAAGAATCTGGATGGATAAACAAGCGTAAAGAAAATCAAGAAGGAAAAAAATCCACTATCGAACAAATAAAATATTACATAAAAAATTTTCCAATTAAAGATACTCGATTTATCTTTTTTATTTTCATACTAATACCTGTACAAACATTATTTGCGCATAATTGGCTTACGCTTCCTTTATACTTTAGTAGAGCGTTTACAGGAGTAGTGCAGCATAATTTTGAATTCTTTGTAAATATCAATCCGATACTCATATTCATTTTAGCGCCAATGGTTGCCGCACTTACAGTAAAATCAGATACTTATAAAATGATGATTTTAGGCACATTCGTAATGGCGTTGCCTACATTTATTTTGGCTTTAGGCCCAAATATATACACAGTATTTGCGTATTTGATCATAATGACGATTGGCGAAGCAATGTGGCAGCCCCGATTTCTCCAATGGGTGGCAGAAATTGCGCCTAAAGATATGACCGGAATTTATATGGGCATAGGACAGTTTCCATGGTTTTTGACTAAAGTCATTACAAGTCTATATTCTGGTTGGTTTTTAATGCAGTATTGTCCTGCTGGAGTTCCACCTGAGCAGATGAATACGGAATTCATGTGGTTTATTTATGGATTGGTCGCAATAATCAGTCCAATTAGCTTGTGGCTTGCAAAAGGTTGGATGGTGAAAGGATTTAAAGTTAAGCACGAAAGTTAAATATGCAAATTGCAGTTGTTCAAACAAATCCAATTTTTGGCGATGTCGTTAATAATATAAAACGCGCATTATCGATTATGCAATCAGTAAAAGCAGATATTTATATACTGCCGGAATTGTTTGCCACTGGTTACAATTTTATTGATGAAGAAGAGTTAAAAATATTGGCTGAACCGATTGATGGTTATACTTATAAAGAAATTCAAAAATGGGCAAAAGAAAATTCCACATATATTGTTTATGGGTTTCCGGAAAAAGCTGATAAGATATTTAATTCATCTGCGCTTATTGGTCCAAATAATTTAATTGGGCTATATAGAAAAGTGCATTTGTATGATAGGGAAAACATTTTGTTTTCACCCGGCAATCTTGGTTTTCCAGTTTTTGATTTGCCATTTGGAAAAGTTGGTATGATGATATGTTTTGATTGGATATATCCAGAAAGCGCGCGTTCACTTGCACTTAAAGGCGTTCAATTAATTGCTCATCCTGCAAATCTGGTTCTTCCTTATTGCCCAGACGCAATGGTTACGCGATGCTTAGAAAACAGAGTATTTTCAGCAACCGCTAATCGGGTTGGCGCAGAAAATAGAGGCGGTTCTAATTTTGAATTTATTGGAAACAGCGAAATAGTAGCGCATAATGGAAAAATATTAACAAGACTCTCTGCAATTGAGGAATCAATTAGCGTTGTGGAAATAGATTTGAGCTTGGCTTCTAACAAAAAAATAAATCAATGGAATGATTTGGTGTTGGGAAGAAGAATAGATCAATATTAATTAAAAAATGAAATAATTATGGCTGATGAAAAATATTTAGAAGAATACACATTGGTATTCCCAACAGTAATATTAGAAAAAGTAGGAACGTTTCAGGGTATTAATTTTGAAATTGAAAAATACCTCGAAATTATTTTAGACCCCAAAAACCATGTGTTTATGAAACGAAGGGAAGTAGAAACGAACCCTGAATATAAACAATTGATTCCTTATGCTGTATTATATTGCGGCAACGATATATTTGTGTATAGACGCGGAAAACTAATGGCGGAAAAAAGATTGCAAGGAAACTTTTCTATAGGTGTAGGCGGACATATTTCTATTTCCGATCCGACATTATTTGGAACTACCTATGTAGAAGGATTGAAACGAGAAATAAATGAAGAGGTAATTATCGAAACAAATTATGCGCAAAAAGTAGCGGCTTTGCTTAACGATGATTCAAATGATGTCGGCAAAGTTCATTTTGGGGTAGTGCATACTTTCAAACTTGAACAACCGAAAGTTAGACCTCGCGAAAAATCTGTCGTTGAAACTAAATTTATGCAACCGGAAGGATTGTATAAAGAAATATCTAATTTTGAAAATTGGTCAAAAATATGTATCGAACATCTCGATAAACTAATCAGGAAATGATTATTGCTATCCCTAAACAGTTCTCGTATATTTAAAATATTGTAGTTCTTTTTAAAATCAAAAAGATTTAATTGACACATGCCCCCGTAGCTCAGATGGATAGAGCAGCGGTTTCCTAAACCGCGTGTCGGACGTTCGAATCGTCTCGGGGGTACGATTTGCCAATTTCAGAATTCTGATTCAGAATTACTGCGAGATTGGCTTTTATTTATTAAACGAACACAGAATCGATAAACTTATTGAATGATTAATTATGAAATTAAGCCAAGCGTTTATTCCCACACTTAAAGAAATCCCTGCCGATGCAAGTATTCCAAGTCATAAATTAATGCTGCGCGCAGGATTAATGAGACAATTAACAGCCGGCGTGTATTCATATCTGCCTTTAGGGTATCGTGCTATTCAAAAGGCGATAGAAATTGTGCGAGAAGAAATGAATGCAATCGGGGGACAGGAATTTTTATTGCCAGCTCTAAATCCGGAATCGTTGTGGATACAAACTGGACGGAGAAATATACCTAATTTTATTTTAAGCATTAAAGAAAGGGAATTAGTGCTTGCCCCAACACACGAAGAGGTTATAGGTTATATAGCGAGCATGCATATTCAATCATATAAGGATTTACCACAAACTTGGTATCAAATACAAACAAAATTTAGAAATGAGCCGAGACCTCGCTCGGGTGTGCTCCGTGGGCGTCAGTTCATAATGAAAGATTCGTATTCTTTAGATCATTCTTGGGAAGATTTAGATAAGAGTTATGAAGCGCATGCAGAAGCATATAAAAAAATATTTTCTCGTTGCGGTATAAAATTTTTTATTGTAGGGGCTTCGAGCGGAGCTATGGGGGGCACCGGTTCGCAAGAATTTATGATTGAATCAGAATTTGGAGAAGACACAACCGTTCTTTGCTCCAAATGCGGATATGCGGCTAATATGGAAATAGCGACATCTTATTTTCCAAAAGTTAGACGCTTAGAAATAAACGAACCGTTAAAAGAAATTCATACTCCAAATATTAAAACTATAGATGATCTGGTAAAATTTTTAAAAATCGATCACACTCACTTTGCAAAATCATTAGTCTATCGGCATAATGGAAAGCCGATACTTATTTTAATGATGGGAAATGATCAGCTTAATGAATCAAAATTAAATTCAGCGTTAGGCGGAGGTGAATTTTCGCCAATCGAACCAGAAGAATTACAGAGACTTACAGGAGCCGATGGTGGTTCAATAGGTCCTGTTAATTTAACAGGTTTTAAAATTATTGCTGATAAACGATTGGAAAATGCCGATGGTTTAATAAGCGGAGCAAATAAAAATGATTATCACATCGCAAATATTGATTTAGATAGAGACACTAAAATTGACGCTTATTACGATCTGCGTACAGTTGAAAACGGCGAACAATGTCCTCAATGCCGAGAATATTTAAAAATATCCAACGCAATAGAACTTGGACACATTTTTAAACTTGGCGTAAAATATTCCGATGCGCTGAACATAAAATATCTTGACGAAAATGGGAAAGCACAACCCGTTATAATGGGAAGCTATGGCATTGGGATGGAGCGAATTGTAGCATGTTACATAGAGCAAAACAATGATAAAGATGGAATAATTTGGAATAAAGCTCTTGCACCTTATCTTGTTCATATTATTGCTGTAAATATGAATAACGCGGATGTGAGGGAAAACTCCAATGAAATCTATAAAAAACTGATTGAAGCGAATATTGAAGTTATTTATGATGATCGCAAAGATGTTACACCCGGGTTTAAATTTAAAGACGCCGATTTACTTGGTATGCCTTATCAAATTATAATTGGTGAAAAAAGTTTGAAAAATGGGGAAGTCGAGTTTAAATATCGACGTACCGGCGAAAGAAAAAAAATACCCATAACTTCGATTATTACTGAAATCAAAAAAGAATTATTATCGTAATTAAAAAATATATTTTTACATATAGCTATATCCTTACATCGATCTAATTTTCAAATGCAATTCATTCACCTCCATAACCATACTCATTATAGTTTGTTGGATGGCGCGGCGTCAATCCAAAATCTGATTAATGCTACGGTTGAAATGAAAATGCCGGCTGTAGCGCTAACAGATCATGGCGTATTGTTTGGTGCAATAGAGTTTTATAAAAGCGCATTAAACAAAGGAATTAAACCAATCATTGGGTGTGAAGCTTATATCGTTACAAAAGGAAATCGATTTGATAAAAGCTATGATTTAAACAAATTGGCAAAAGGGCAGGGGAGGGGCATTTATAATCATATACTGCTTTTAGCTAAAGATATTATCGGCTACAAAAATTTAATGAAGCTAAGCACATTAGGTCACACAGAGGGATATTATCATAAGCCGCGTATAGATATAGAGCTATTGGAAAAATATAAAAATGGGCTTATAGCTACAACTGCTTGCCCAGCAGGTATAGTGAACGAGCAAATTATTCTCGGGAATTATAAAGAAGCATTAGAAAATGCATCAATACTAAAAAATATTTTTGGTGAAGATTTCTATCTCGAAATTCAAAATCATGGATTAGAAAAAGAAAAGCCGCTTCTTATCGAACTCCCAAAGATTGGAAAAGAAATTAACATCAAGCTTGTAGCGACTAACGATTGTCACTATATAAAGCGAGAGCATGCAATACCCCACAACATAATGCTACATATTCCAGAAGCGAGTGTAGGCAATTCATTAGATTATATGAGATTAAAATATCAAACTGACCAGCTATATTTTAAATCTTCTGAAGAGATGATAGAATTATTCAAAGAATATCCAGAAGCGATCGAATCAACATTAGAAATAGCTGAAAAATGCAATCTCGAATTAGAATTGAAAAAGAACCATATGCCGGAATTTCCATTACCGAAAGAATCGGGAATTCAAAACGCCAATGAATACTTTAAACTATTAGTCAGGGAGGGAATAACGAGAAGATATCCGGTCGTTACAGAGGAAATAACAAAAAGGATGGAGCGAGAAGTTGAAGTTATTCAGAAAATGGACTATGCAAGTTATTTTCTTATTGTTCAGGATTTTATTAATGCGGCGCGTGAATATGGAGTTCGAGTAGGTCCCGGACGCGGCAGCGCGGCAGGCAGTATAGTATCTTATGCGCTTGGAATTACTGATATTGATCCCTTAAAATATGATTTACTTTTTGAACGTTTTCTTAATTCTGACCGAATTTCGATGCCTGATATTGATATCGATTTTTCAGATAATAAACGTGATAAAGTAATCGAATATGTTAAGAATAAGTACGGAGAAAATTCAGTAGCGCAAATAGTTACCTTTGGCACAATGTCTGCGCGTGCAGTATTAAAGGATGTTGGAAGAGTTTTGGGCATTCAGCTGTCTGTAATAGATTCGATTACTAAACAAATTCCAGTCATACAAGGCAAAGTGATGACGATTGAAGAATCATTAAACTCTGTTCCAGATTTGAAATGGGTAAATGAAAGTGCTGATGAAAAGATTAGATTGTTAATTAATACTGCAAAAATTCTTGAAGGATTAAATAGAAATGTTTCGACACATGCGGCTGGTGTTGTAATAGCTCCAGGGGACATTACTGATTTTGTCCCTATGTATAAGACTCCACAAACCGATATGATGACTCAATATAATATGAAAGACCTTGAAGATGCTGGTCTTCTAAAAATGGATTTTCTTGGTTTGCGTACTCTCACAGTGCTTGATAATGCATTAAGTATGATTAAGGAAAAATGCAGTGTAGAAATTGATTTATTTAATTTACCGGAAGATGATGCAAAGACTTTAGGACTTTTTAGTCGCGGACAAACAGTAGCTCTTTTCCAATTTGAAAGTTCTGGAATGCAAGAATATTTGCGTAAACTTAAACCCTCCACTATCCATGATCTAGTTGCAATGAATGCGTTATATCGCCCTGGGCCCATGGATTATATACCTGATTTTATTGATCGTAAAAATGGAAGACAAAAAATTTCATACCTTCATCCAAAATTAGAATCGATTTTGAAGGAAACATACGGTGTAATTGTATATCAGGAACAGGTAATTAAAATAGCAAGTGAAATAGGAGGTTTAAGTTTAGCTCAAGCTGATATATTACGACGAGCTATGGGAAAAAAAGACAAAGAATTAATGGCGAAACAGAAGAAAGAATTTGTTGAAAGCGCTGTTAAGAAAAATATCGAGAGAAAAATAGCGGCTGATATTTTCGATTTGATAGAGAAATTCGCCTCTTATGGTTTTAACAAATCTCATAGCGTTGCATATTCGGTATTAGCATATCAAACAGCCTACCTAAAGGCGCATTATCCTGCAGAATATATGGCTGCAACACTTTCTAGTGAAATGGATAATACCGATAAAATTGTTGTGCTAATAGATGAATGCCGTAAGTTAGGCATTGAAGTTTTTCCGCCAGATGTGAATGAAAGCGGTGTAAATTTTGTTGTAACTCCTAAAGGAATTCGATTTGGCTTGAGCGCAATAAAAAATGTTGGAATTAGCGCTGTAGAAAATATTGTCCGGACAAGAAGTGAGCAAGGAAAATTTAATGATATTTTTGATTTATGTTCCCGTGTCGATCTTCGAATAGTAAATAAGAAAACATTAGAAGGTTTAATACAGGCAGGTGCATTAGATTCTCTTAATAATAATAGAGCGCAATTATTTGAGCACGTAGAAACAGAAATTTCTTACGGGCAAAAGTTACAAATTCAAATTGAAAAAGGACAATCAAGTTTATTTGAAAGTGGAGGCACAATAATTACGCATAAACCAACTTTGGGAACAATTGCGCCTTGGTCAGAAATAGAAAAACTTACGCGAGAAAAGTCGGTCTTGGGTTTTTATGTTTCAGGGCATCCGCTCATAAAATATAGAGATGAAATTGAAGGACTCGCAACCGCTAAACTGAATGAAGCGCACAACGTAAAATTGACCGCGACTGTTAGAGTGTGCGGTATTATTTCAGAGATAAAGAATAAAATAGATAAACGCGGTAAAACTATGGCATTTGTAACTATAGAAGATTTTACAGGAAAAGCTGAATGTATTGTTTTTGCAGATGCATACCAGAAATATTCATCTTTGCTCTATAAAGGCTCTATTGTAATGATGATAGGAAAAAATGATGGCAGTGAAGAAGCTATTAAGGTCATTGTAAATGAAATTATTAATATTGAAGAAGTTCGAAAAAAATTCGCAAAAAGTGTTTGTATAAACCTGAATTTAGATTCTTTGCAAGAAAATAAGATTTTTGAATTGATAAAGATAATTGAACAAAATAATGGAAAATGTAAATGTATATTAAATATAACAGGTGGCGGATTAGTGAACAATTCGATATATTTAACAAGAAAATATTCGATTGATCCTAATCAAAAATTCACAAATGCAGTGAAACAATTATTAGGTGAATATTCGATTAAGCTTAGCGATAAATAAAGGAATAAAATGAAGCCAATAGAAATAACTGACAACAATTTTGAAACGGAGGTGCTTAAATCCAATTTGCCGGTACTAGTAGATTTTTGGGCAATTTGGTGCATGCCTTGCAAGATGATTGCGCCGATAGTTGATGAAATTGCTAATGAATTTGAAGGTAAATTAAAGGTTGGCAAGGTTGATATAGATAGTAATCAAAATTTTGCAATGAAATTTGGAATACGAAGTATTCCAACGTTATTGATTTTTAAAGATGGCAAAGTTGTCGAACAAATTGTTGGCGCGGCTCCAAAAAAAGCACTCATCGAAAAGATATCAAAGCATATAAATTGAATAAAGAATTGACAAGCGAGAAGTAGACGCATTATTAGCGCTTCTCGCTTTTTTTTTAAAATATTCATGAGGATAATTTGGAAAAATATAAAAAACGAACTGCAACATGTGGTGAACTTAGAAAAAGTCATCTTGGAAAAGTTGTAACATTAAACGGATGGGTTGATAAACGAAGAGATTTGGGCGGTTTAATTTTTATTGATCTACGCGATAGATATGGAATAACACAAATAGCATTCTCACCCGAAAGAGATAATATTTCATATGAAACTGCAAAAACTTTGCGCTCTGAATATGTTATCTCTGTTACAGGGAGTGTGAATATTCGACCTAAAGAAACTGAAAATTTAAATATTCCTACAGGTGAAATTGAAGTTGACGTGAACGAAATTCAAATACTAAATAAATCCGACACCCCGCCTTTTTCTTTAGATGAATATGCTGAAATTAACGAAGATCTCAGGTTAAAATACAGATATCTCGATTTGAGAAGACCTTTAGTACAAGAAAAGCTTGTAATCAGACATAGAGCGTATCAAATTGCGCGCAAGTATTTTGATGAAAATGGATTTCTTGAAATTGAAACGCCCGTTTTAATGAAAAGCACTCCAGAAGGTGCTCGTGATTTTCTCGTGCCAAGCAGATTGCACAAAGGAAAATTTTATGCCTTGCCGCAATCTCCCCAAACTTACAAACAGATTCTAATGGTTGCTGGTTATGACAAATATTTTCAAATTGTGAAGTGCTTTAGAGATGAAGATTTACGAGCCGATCGCCAACTTGAATTTACACAAATCGACATTGAAATGTCTTTCGCCAACGAAGAGGATGTTCAGAATATAACAGAAGGCGCAATAAGAAAAATATTTTCCGGAATATTAGAGTATGATTTGCAATTAACTTTTCCAAGGTTAACATATAAAGAAGCTATGGAAAAATACGGAAGCGACAAACCCGACACGCGCTTCGGTTTAGAAATAACGAATTGTTCAGAAATTGCTCGTCATTCAAATTTTCGCATTTTTAGCGAAACCATAAAAAATAATGGAATTGTTGCCGGAATAAATGTAAAAGGACTTGCTTCATATACAAGAAATCAATTAGATATGTTAACAGATTTTGTTAAGACGCTTGGCGCTGGCGGACTGATTTATTTCCGAGTGAATGAAGACAAGACAGAATCTTCAATTAATAAATTCATTACAGAAGAAGAGACGAAGGAAATCGTTAAAAAATTTAATGCGCAGATTGGCGATTTAATTTTGCTTGTCTCTGGAGAATGGAAAAAAACATTAACTGTGCTTGGCGCATTACGTCTCGAAATGGCGCAAAAGCTAAATCTAATACAAAAAGAAAAATGGAATTTCATCTGGATTACAGATTTTCCATTGCTTGAATACGATAACGATGAAAAGCGATTTGTTGCAGTTCACCATCCATTTACCGCGCCAAAAGATGATGATGTAAAATTATTAGATACTGAACCAGATAAAGTACACGCGCGTGCTTATGATTTAGTTCTCAATGGGAATGAAATTGCAGGCGGGAGTATAAGGATTCACACGCCGGAAATGCAAAATAAAATGTTCGAATTATTAGGTATAGAAAAAGCAGAAGCTGATATGAGATTCGGGTTTTTGTTAGATGCATTTAAATATGGCGCGCCGCCACATGGCGGCATTGCATTCGGTTTCGATAGAATTTTAATGCTTATAACTGGAAGCGAGTCTATACGAGATGTAATTGCTTTTCCTAAAACAACAAGCGGTTTGTCTTTAATGGACGATGCACCGTCAGTTGTAGATCAAAAACAATTAAATGAGTTACATATTAAAATTAAATAAAAGGAATTAACATTGAATTTTTCAGAATATAAAGCGCAACTTGAAGAACAACAAAAAAGATTAACTGCCCTTAGGGGGTATCTTTAACATTGATGAGAACATAAAAGAAATTGAAGAATTGCAAAAATTAACTACTAATAATGATTTTTGGAATGACAATATTAAAGCCCAAAAAATTATTCAATCTATAAATCAAAAAAAAGAATGGGTCACAGCTTGGAACAATCTTAATGATCTTTATACAGAAACTAACTCTTTAATTGAAATGGCAGAGCAGTTGCAAGAAATTAGCTATGAGAATGAGGCGAAGAAAGACTTAGATCGAATTCGGGTGGGAATAGATAACCTCGAATTGAAAAATATGTTAAGCAATCCTGACGACGAAAAAAATGCTTTCTTGACTATTCATTCTGGAGCAGGCGGAACAGAAGCGCAAGATTGGGCAGAAATGCTCTTAAGAATGTACTCTCGCTGGAGTGAAAGGAAAGGATTCAAAGTTTTTCTTGCAGACATGTTAGAAGGAGAAGGGGCTGGAATAAAAAGCGCAACTATAGAAGTCGTAGGCAAGTATGCCTATGGTTATTTAAAAGCTGAGATTGGAGTACATAGACTTGTCAGAATTTCACCTTTCGATTCCAATGCAAGACGTCATACTTCCTTTGCCTCGGTTTTTGTGTATCCTGAAATAGAAGATGATGTCGAAATTGAAATTAATCCTGCTGATATAAAAATTGACACTTATAGATCGGGTGGCAAAGGCGGACAAAACGTTAATAAAGTAGAAACGGCAGTAAGAATAACGCATATACCTTCCGGCGTAATTGTAGCCTGTCAACAAGAGCGTTCACAATTTCAAAATAGAGAACGTGCTATGAAAATGTTAAAATCACGCTTGTATCAAATTAAACGTGAAGAAGAAGAAGCAAGATTAAATGCTATAGAAAGCACTAAGAAAAAAATAGAATGGGGAAGCCAAATCCGTTCATATACATTTCAACCATATCAGCTTGTCAAAGATCATAGAACTGGCGCAGAAAAAGGGGATGTTCAATCAGTTATGGATGGCGATATTGATGAATTTATTAAGAAATGTCTTCTTGAAAATTCCAAAAATAACCAGAGTAATTAATGCTTCGAATTTTTAGAACGGATGTATCCGATTTCATTGCTGTCAGACATTTGTTGTCAAGGCATAATAGCGGATTTATTTCTTTTATAACAATCATTGCAATAATTGGAGTAACATTAGGCGTAGCCAGTTTAAACATAACGCTTGCCATACTCGGAGGTTTCGAGAAAACAATTAAAGAAAATGTAGTCAGTTTTACCGCTCATATGCAATTATTTGCATTTGAAAACGACTTGCTACGTGAACACGATATAACTATGCAAAAAGTAATAGCTCGGTTTCCTGAAGTTGTTGAGATTGCCCCATATCTTTCCAGAGAAGGAATGATGCGATCAAATTATGATATTGATGGAATACTGATTAAAGGAGTTGATCCTGATAATGATATTTCAGCGGGAAAGAAGCGGCTTATTTACGGAAAATACGATTTAGAAGAACGCGACTATGGTCTTCAACGCGTTATAATCGGAAAACGACTTGCTGAAAAATTGAATGCAAATCTTAATGATAGGGTTTTTATATATGCGCTTGGCGGCACATCGCTTTCGCTTTCACAAACTAAAATTATGCAATTTGAAATAAGTGGAATTTATGAAACAGGCATGGCTGATTATGATGGTAGCGTTGTATATATAAATTTGCGGAATGCTCAACGATTATTTCAGGTCGGGAAAACAGTATCTGGTTTCGATATCTTGGTAAATAATTTGAAGTATTTAGATACGCTTTCGATTCAGATACCAGAATATCTTGGCTATCCATATTATGCCCGCACGATGTTCCAGCAGTATAGAAATTTATTTGCATGGATTGATATGCAAAAGATGCCTATTCTTATTATTCTTACCCTAATTATTATCGTTGCAACTGTCAACATTATTGGCACGCTTTTAATGATGATTCTTGGTAAATCAAATGACATTGGCACCTTAATGGCATTAGGAATGAAAAGGATTACTATTGTTAAGATCTTTCTGAAACAAGGAATGTTAATTGGCATTGTTGGCACAATATTTGGTAATCTAATTGCTTTTTTACTATGCTGGGCAGAATTAAGCTATCGTTTTTTTCCGTTGCCTTCTGGAATTTATTTTATGACACACGTTCCGATTGATTTATCTTTATTTAATTTTTTAATTGTTAGCATTGCATCGCTTCTAATGAGTTTTGCGGCGTCATATTTACCATCGAAGGTTGCCGCTAAAATGGATCCGATTACATTATTAAGATTTTCATAATGAAATATGAACAATACATAGCGCTTAGATATTTATTAAGTAAAAAAAGCTTGAAGTTTGTTTCCATTATATCGGCTATTTCAATTATAGGGGTTACAATCGGGGTCGCTGCGTTAATAATCGTTTTGTCGGTTTTTAACGGTTTTGGTAGTCTTGTATCTTCAATATTAATTAATTTCGATCCGCATTTGCGAGTTGAAAACATATTTCAGAAAGATTCCATTTATTACTCCCAATTATTAGAAACCTTAAAAGAAAATAAATTTGTAAAAGATTATTCACCGTTCGTAGGCGGTAAAGCGTTAATTGTATCGAAAAATATGAATAGAGTAGTAAATATTCGAGGACTCGTGCCAGAAAAAATTCCTGCTGTTTCAGGATTAAAGGAAAAAATTGTATTGGGTTCAATCGATTTAAACGAAACAAATAAAAATACTATTGTAATCGGATTGATATTGGCAGATAGGTTAGGCGTGGTTGTAGGCGATACAATTTCAATAGTTAGTCCCTCTGCGGCAGAAGTATCTATTATGCAGCATGGACTTCCCCTTATTCGACGTTATAAAATAGTAGGAATTTATGAGTCGAATAATAAGGAATACGACGGCTATTACGCATTTACAAATTTAAAAAGCGCCCAATCGTTATTCGGCAAATTTAATAAGATAGATGGAATTGATATTCGATGCGTTCAATTAAATGAAACTGATTTACTTAAAGAAACTCTTATTAAAAAGTATGGCAACACATTTCGTTATCTTACTTGGTACGATTTACATAAAGAATTGTATTCAATAATGCAAATTGAAAAATGGGGCGCATATATTGTTTTATCGTTGATAATTGCAGTTGCGTCATTCAATTTGTTAAGTTCCTTAACTATGATCGTAATAGAAAAAAAACGAGATGTAGGAATTCTAAAATCTATGGGTTCAACGGATAAAAGCATTCAAAAAATATTTAGAATTCAAGGATTATTTGTAGGAATTATTGGAACATTAATGGGGACAATACTTGGGATATTGATTGTATATTTGCAGGATAAATATCATCTTGTTGCTTTAGATACTACGGTTTATATTATTCCGGCTATGCCTGTAGAATTGCATTTATTCGATATATTAATTATTGCTGTTGCGGCAATCGGGCTATGTTCAACAGCATCCATACTTCCATCAAAAAGAGCCGCTAAACTAGAACCAGTGAAAGCAATACAATGGGAATGACAAGAAGATCAACCTTATTAATTGGCGAAAATATATGGAAAGAATATCCAATGGGAAAAAATCTTTCCCTGCAGGTTTTAAAAGGATTGGATATTGAAATACGACGTGGAGAATTTGTTGTTATTATAGGACCTTCAGGTTCAGGTAAAAGCACATTGTTGCATATTTTAGGGGGGCTTGATCGTCCAACTAATGGAAGGGTTAAGTTAGGAGAACAAGATATTTTTAAATTTTCGGATGATAAATTAGCTGAGTTTCGAAATCGCACTATGGGATTTATTTTTCAATTTCATCATCTTTTGCCAGAATTTTCCGTTTTTGAAAATGTTAGTATGCCAGCTTTAATAGCTGGGAAAAAAAATAAAGAAATCGAATCACGAGCAATATTAATATTAGAACAAGTTGGTTTGAAAGATAGATTAAAGCATAAACCAAATGAATTATCTGGTGGGGAACAGCAACGCGTTGCAGTAGCAAGGGCGCTTATGAACAATCCACAGCTAATTTTGGCAGATGAGCCATCGGGAAATCTTGATGAAGAAAACGGATTGATTTTACATCGGTTGCTTGTACATCTATGTGAAGAATTTGGAATAACATTTGTAATTGCAACTCATAATTACGATTTAACACGACGAGCTTCGCGTGTATTAAAACTTACCGAAGGAAAAGTCGTTATTTCGCGACATTAGTTTTACAGAGGACTTGACATTGAAAAGAAATGCAATAAATTATGTGCTGGCCTTTGCAATGATTATTCCCCTGATCATTGCTTTTTATTGGTCGCGCCCGGCGTTGCCCCCTTACGTCGGGCTTTTTATTAAATTTTAATGGAGTATTTATGGCTAAAATAGAAAAACAAATTCAGAAGAAACAAAAAGTCTTATCAAATATTCTTCCTTTCACAAAAACGAATTACCAAATTCTTGGCGCCGGAATATTTCTAATAATATTGGGTTATATCGCATTGGCACAAGAACCTTGGGATGGAACTTTGCCGCTTGTTGTAGCCCCAATTTTATTGGTCTTAGGATATTGCGTAATTATTCCTATAGGAATTTTGTTCAGAAAAAAAACAGACGCAAGTTCGGAAATGCAATCAAGCGAATTGCAGAAAAAAAATTCAGATTGAAAATAGGTTCTTTTTTTCGTATAATAAAAATAAGAAAAATTGATTTTCACTGATTAAAAGTGTCTTAATTTTTTGAGCGTGTAGCTCAGGGGTAGAGCATCTGCCTTTTAAGCAGAGGGTCGGTGGTTCGAGCCCACCCACGCTCACTTAGCCCGGTTGGTGGAACTGGCAGACACACCATCTTGAGGGGGTGGCGCCCGAAAGGGCATGCGAGTTCAAGTCTCGCACCGGGCACATATAAAGAAATTCGGTAATAGATTACCCCATTTGAATACCATTTTGCATTTCATATAAGTACCTATTAATTTACTTGGTAATGGATATAAAAGCCCATATTATTGTAAGCGGTCTAGTACAAGGTGTAGGGTTCAGATACTTTGTCTACTACAAAGCGAAAGAATTAAAACTTAATGGGTATGTGCGTAATACTTTCAAAGGTGATGTTGAAATAGAAGTTGAAGGCGATCGTTCGCTTATTGAGGAATTGATTAAATTAGTTAAAGTCGGACCACGCTCAGCCAATGTAATAGACATGAAAATTGATTGGTTAAAAAGCAAAGGTGAATTTAATTCGTTTATAATAAGATGAAAATATCAAATAAAAAGAAAACATTGCACATAGTTGATAGTAATTCATTAATCAGATTTGGATTGGGTTATGATATCCACCGTTTAATAGCAGGAAGAAAATTGATCTTAGGAGGTGTTCACATCCCTTCAAACAAAGGTCTTATAGGCCATTCTGATGCAGATGTATTACTTCATGCAATTTGTGATTCACTTCTTGGCGCAGCATCTTTAGGTGATATTGGAAAACATTTTCCGAATACAGATATGAGGTATAAAAATATTTCAAGTATATTGTTGCTAAAAAAAATAAATTCGCTCATCAACGAAAATGGATTTAAAATAGGGAATATAGACTCAACTGTTATTTTAGAACGACCCAAAATTGGCAAATACACTAAAGTAATGCAAAATAAAATTGCGCAGGCGCTTAAAATATCACCACTATGTATTTCGATAAAAGCAACTACCAATGAATCCATTGGCGCTTTAGGCAGGGAAGAAGGTTGCGCCGCTATAGCTATCGCTTCATTAATAAATCTTAAAGGAATATAAGATGGAAGAAATTATTAATAATTTGATGCAACTGAATCCTATTTGGGTTTATTTTACCGTGTTTATTATAGCATATATTGAAAACATCTTTCCCCCTTTTCCTAGTGACATTGTATTAATTATAGCGGGTTCATTGAGCGCTATTGGAAGAGTAGATCTTTATTTTGTTCTCATAATCGCAACTTTTGGTAGTACGGCTGGTTTTATGACCATGTATAAAATTGGGGCTTGGTTTGGTCTTAAAGTAATTGAGACTAATCGATTTAAATTTCTTCAGTTAGATAAAATTCATAATGTGGAACGATGGTTCCAAAAATATGGATATTTTGTTGTTGTTATTAATAGATTCCTTGCAGGTACACGAGCTGTAATTTCTTTTTTCACTGGCGTTTCAAATCTTTCTTTTTGGAAAACATCACTATTAGCATGCATAAGTTCCTTGTTATGGAATACTATTTTATTGATCGGTGGAAATACACTAGGTGCTAACTGGCACGTTATTAAGAATTATCTCGACACATATTGGAAAGTTGTTACTATTATCTCGGCTATTGTTGTTGTTCTTATTATTGTTATCAATTATTATCGAAAAAACGGTAGGAAAAGTTAGAAAGATCTCAAAAATATTGAATCATAATTTACACCTCAATGGTTGAATTACTAAATAATATCGATATTGCGATTTTCAGATTCATCAATTCTACATTATCAAATCCGATATTAGATTTTATAATGCCTATTTTAACAGATTTAAACAAACAGCCGATAGTTCTTATAGCAGTAGTTTTATTTTTAATTTGGATGATGTGGAAAGGGAATAAAGTAATACGTCTGTCGTTAATTTTATTAATAATCTTGATTACAATTACAGACCAAGTAAATAGCTTCGTAATAAAACATTGGTTTGAACGTTTAAGGCCTTGCCATGTTCTGCACGGTGTCAATTTATTAGTCGGTTGTGGAAGTGGTTATTCTTTTCCCTCTTCTCATGCAGTAAATAATTTTGCCGGAGCTTTTCTAATCGCGTACTTTTTTCCAAAACTAAAATGGTGGTTCATAGGTTATGCCTTATTAGTCGCTTTTTCAAGAGTATATGTAGGCGTTCATTATCCATTTGATGTAATAAGTGGCAGTATTATTGGAGCAATATTTGCAAGCGCATTAATTATATTGTTTTTGTTTTTAGAAAGAATATGGTATAAATATTTTGCAGTTAAGCGTAGTTTCAGATGAATCAAAAAAATAATTTCTTTGTAAAGCATAAATATTACTCTGTAAGCATAGCGATATTATCCGGGATTTTACTCGGGTTGTCATTTCCCCCCTCACCATTTTACACGCTTGCTTATGTTGCATTCATTCCCTTCTTCTTTCTTTTTGTTCAATTAGATTCTTATTGGCGTTTATCATTCTATAGTTATATTTTCTTGTTTGTTTTTCATTTGGTAACTGCATATTGGATAGGTGGCTTTATTGTTGGCAAAGATATATGGATGATGATAGCAGGTGCTGCATTTTTATTGATTCATCCTTTTTTCTTCTTACCATTTATACTTTTATCATTTTACGTAAAACAAAAAATGGGCATTTTGTTTGGGTTAATTTCATTCGCATTGTTTTGGGTGTCGTTTGAATATATTCATTCATTAGGAGAATATTCATTCCCTTGGTTTACTATTGGCAACAGTCAAGCATACGATATTTATCGAATACAGATATCTGAATATACCTCAGTTTATGGCATTAGTTTATTAATATTTGTATTAAATATAATCGCCTTCCTCGTATTATGGCAACTATCGGTTGGCAATAAAAAAGTTTTCTCAAAGGTTATCTTAATTCCTATAACGCTATACTGCTTATTTTATTTTTTGCCACTATTTTATGGCTATTATAAAATTTTACAAAATTCACAGATAATTGATAAGCCATTTAAAATAGGAATCATACAACCCAATTTTGACCCTTGGGAAAAGTGGGGTGGCAGTTATATCGATAAATGGGAATCTTATTATTCACAGTATAAAACATATATCGAAGAGACAAAAGAAATCTCAAAAGAAAAAACTGATTTAATTATTTGGCCTGAAACGGCAATACCATTTTATATACTTCAACCTATGTATTCAAAATATTTAAATGAAATTCTGAATTTAGTTGATGAAATAAAAACGCCTATTTTTACAGGGCTTCCTACAGTAGAATACTTTAATTCATCGAACGCTCCGGCAACGGCAAAACAAATTGGAGAAACAGATGCATTTGTTGAGACGTATAATTCAACAATACTTTTCGATTTAAACAAAACAATTGGACCTATTCACAAAAAAACTATTCTTGTGCCTTTTGCAGAAAGAATACCTTATGCTGAAACATTTAAATTCTTAATAGAACCTTTAAAATGGAATGTTGGCATTTCCAGTTGGGGAAAAGGAAACGATACTATTGTTTATTGCATAAAGAAACAAGATGAAGAAATAAAATATTCAGGTATGATTTGCTACGAGTCAGTATTTCCTGATTATGTTCGTTCGTTTGTGAAAAAAGGCGCAGAATTTTTGATAATAGTAACAAATGATAGCTGGTGGGGCAATACATCGGGTGCATATCAACATGCTTCATTTGCTTCAATAAGAGCAGTTGAGACAAGGCGTTGGGTTATCCAATGCGCAAATGGAGGAATTTCCTTGATAGCCGATCCAACCGGAAAAATAAGTTATAAAACAAATCTATTTGAAAAAACTAAATTTGTGACAACAATCGAAAGAGAAACAAAAAAAACTTTTTATGTAAAATATGGTGATTTATTTGCAAAAATAATTATATCTATTTCAGTCGTTATACTTATATTCTCTATAATTCTAAATATTATGACTAAAGAAAGTCGGAAAATTAAATGATAGATTTAAGAAGTGATACAGTAACAAAGCCATCCAAAGAAATGCTAAATGCAATGATGAATGCTGAGGTTGGTGATGATGTTTATGGAGAAGACCCGACTGTTAATAAACTTCAAGATTTTATAGCGGAATTGTTTGGTAAAGAAGCGGCTCTCTTTGTTCCATCTGGCGTTATGGCAAATCAAATTTCAATAAAATTACATACTCAACCTGGAGATGAAATAATTGTAGAACGAGATTCTCATATATTTAATTATGAAACAGCCGGAGCTTCTTTTCTTTCTAATGTCCAATTAAATACTATAAAAGGGTTTAATGGAATTTTAACTGCAAAGCAGATTGAAAAAGAATTAAGATCAAGAGTTTATTATAACCCTCAAAATACTCTAATATGCCTTGAAAACACACACAACAAAGCGGGCGGAATAATTTATCCGATTGAAGAAATAAAAGAAATAAACGCGTTGGCAAAGACTAAAAATATTGCGCTTCATTTGGATGGTGCACGAATATGGAATGCTTCAGTTGAGACTGGAATTACATTGAAAGAATACGCGTCATATTTCGATACAGTGTCAGTATGTTTTTCAAAAGGATTATGTGCCCCTGTTGGCTCGGCAATACTTGGAAGCAAAAAGTTAATTGAAAAAGCTCGCGTATATAGAAAAATATTTGGAGGCGGGATGAGGCAAGCTGGTATTTTAGCCGCCGGAGCTTTATATGCTGTTCAAAATAATTTTTCTCGGCTTAAAGAAGACCATTTAAAGGCAAAAATATTTGCTGAAGAATTATATGATTTAAAAAATGTTGTCATTGATAATAAATCTGTGCAGACGAATATAGTAATAATTGATGTAAGTAAGTCATCTAAAAATGTTGGCTTAATACTAAGCGAGCTTAAAGAAAAAGGTGCCCTTCTTTCAGAAATGAGTAATATACATATCAGAGCAGTAACTCATTTTAACGTAACTTTAGAAGAAGTATTAGAAGCTGCAAATATGGTTAAAAAAGTTCTGGTAAAATAAAAGGGAAGGAATAAACTTATGGATAATCAAACTAATAATAATTATTTGCGAACTGGTTATGACGCCGTTCAAGATCAGCAGTTAAAAGGAATTTTATCGGCTCAAGAAGATATATGGCGAGTGTTCCGAATTATGGCTGAATTTGTAGAGGGATTTTCATTGATGTCCAAGCAAAAAAATTTAGTCTCTATATTTGGATCTGCACGCCTAAAATCAGATTCGCCTTATTATAAACTTGCTGTTGAAGTAGCTAAAGAACTTGTAAAAAGAGGTTTTAATATTTTAACAGGTGGCGGACCCGGTATTATGGAAGCGGCAAATAAGGGAGCGCAAGAACAAAAAGGAAATTCTGTAGGTGTCGCAATCGATTTACCTTTTGAAGAGAGTGCTAATAAATACATTGATAAAGGTCGCCTACAAACATTTAAACATTTTTTTGTCCGAAAAGTAATGTTCGTAAAATATGCCCATGGTTTTGTCGTAATGCCTGGCGGTTTTGGAACCTTAGATGAATTATTTGAAGCTATTACTTTAGTTCAAACAAAGAAAACACATCCGTTCCCTATTGTTCTTATAGGAAAAGAATATTGGCAAGGGTTGGTAGATTGGTTGAACTCGACGTTAAAACAACAGTCCATGATATCCGAAAACGACCTTGATATATTTCACCTTACCGACGACCCAGTGGAGGCGGCAAATAAAATAGAAGAGTTTTATAAAAAGAATGTTATTTATAAGAATTTTTAACTTTTACAGCAAATAATATTCTTGCATATTCATTAGGCATTATTTATATTAATTATAGATTTTGATAATAGCCCGAAGTAACCGGGCTATTTTTTTTGAAACAAAAATAATTATGAATATAAATGAAAAAATTATTGAGTTAACCATTCCTGTGCTTGAATCTATAAATGCTTTTCTTGTGGATTTGCATATATTACACGGAAAAAAAGGAAAAACAATTCAACTCAATATAGACACTGACGATGGTATTACTTTAGATCAATGTGCAGAAATTAATAGAAAACTTGGAACTATAATTGAACAATCGCAAATCATTGAAGGTTCTTATGTTTTGCAAGTCTCTTCGCCCGGTTTAAAAAAGCCGTTGAAATTATTGCGACAATATAAAAAGAATATCGGTAGGAAATATAAAGTAAGATATAAACAAAACGAAAAAATAAATGAAATAATTGCGACTTTAATATCAATTGAAAATCAATTAATTATATTTAGCGATTTAAATGATAAGAAATATGAAATTCTATACGATGAAATATTAGAATGTATAGAACAACTAGCTTGGTAATTAGAACAATAAGAAAAAATTAAGTTTGGAGAAAAAATGAATCACGAGATTGTTGAATCTTTTGCACAAATGGTAAGAGAGAAAGGCATCGATAAGGATTTGCTCCTTGGCATTGTTGAAGATATCTTTGGTATGATGGTTAAGAAGAAATATGGCCAAAATGCTAAATATGATGTCGTTGTAAACATGGACAAAGGCGACATTGAAATTTATCTTGAAAAAGAGGTAGTAGAAAAAGTAGAAGATCCAAATACACAAATATCAGTATCAGAAGCAAAACGGAGATCTGGAGATGATTTAAGTCCCGGAGAAGAGTTCGTCGAGATAGTGCCATTATCCGAGTTTGGACGTAGGTTAGTGATAACTGCAAAACAAAACTTGAACCAACGAATCAAGGAAATAGAGCGAGATGCAACCTACACTGAATATACAAATTCGATTGGGGAAATTGTTGTAGGAGAAATTTATCAGATAAGAAAAGGCAAAGGTGAAATTTTAGTTATGCACAACAAAAGCGAACTTCTTTTGCCAAAGAACGAACAGATTTATAAGGAAAGATATAAAAAGGGAGATACTATACGCGCAATTGTAAAAGAAGTACGAAAAAGCGCCGGTAATCCGATGGTGATAATTTCTAGAACAGATCCCGCGTTTCTTATGCGCCTTTTTGAAATTGAAATACCAGAAGTGTATGATGGTATAATCGAAATAAAAGGAATTTCTCGCGAGCCAGGGGATAGAGCAAAAGTATCTGTATTATCTCATGACGAAAGGATAGACGCAGTAGGTGCATGTGTCGGTATGAAGGGCGTTAGAATTCATGCAATTGTTAGAGAATTAAATAATGAAAATATTGATGTAATAAATTATTCTGATGATCCGATAGTTTATATTCAAAGAGCACTTGCCCCTGCAAAATTGAAAAACATACAAGTTGATACAGCAAATAAAAAAGCAACAATTCTTGTTGCCAACGATCAAGTATCATTAGCCATCGGAAAAGGTGGACAGAATGTTCGATTAGCCTCAAAATTGACTGGATATGAATTAAACGTAATAAAAGAAACAGCGGAAGAAGAAGAATACGATATGGAACTCTCTGAATTTCGTGAAGAACTTGGAGACGTGCTTTTCCATAAATTCTTTGATGAAAACTATAAATCTGTGCGTGATATCATTCAAACGCCAAAAGAAGAACTTGTGAATACATTGGACATCGAACCTGAAAAAATTGATGAAATACTCACAATGTTGAAGAAGGGCTTAGAAGAAGCTGAAGTGGAAAATGAGGAGGAAACAGAAGATATATTAGCAGAGATTGAAAATGGAGTCGAGATAAAAGATAAATCTGAATCAGAAACACAATCTAAACAAAGCCAAAATGAAGATACTAATATCCAAAATGATAATAAGATTCAATAGAAAATTATAGTTGAAAAAAATTTAGTATCCTGAAAAAGGAAGCATCAATATGCCTGAACAAGGTACGAAGAAAGTAAAAATATTTAATCTGGCAAAAGAATTAAATTTATCTAGTGAGACAATAATCGAATTCCTTCGAAAGAAAGGATTCGAGGTTAAATCTCACATGTCTGTTATTACCGACGAAATGATGCCAGTAATAATGGGACATTTTAAAAAAGATAAAGAGGTGGCAGAACGACATCAAAGAAAACTACAAGAACTAAGAACATCTCGAAAGAAAGAACCGGTAGAAAAAGTCGAGAAAGTAGATAAGAAAGAGAAGAAAGTTGCTCAAAAGGAAGAAGTACATATACCAATAAAAGAGGAACAAGTTGTTCCGGAAGAGCCGATATCTACAGTAATAATACCTCAACCGCAGGAAGTTATTCAGAAGCCGAAAGATGAAATTATTGAGTTGCCTTCATCCCAAATAGAAGAGTTAATTGAAGAAAAAAAGGAAAAAGCAAAAGAAGTAAGTTCGCAAGTTTCAGAAAAAGAATCTGAACCTAATGTAGAAGAAGTTAAGATAACAGGGAAACAAATAAAAAGAGCAAAGAAAGATAAACCTACGCCGTTAGAAATAGCAGCGACGCGTCCACAAAAAGGTTTAACTATAAAAGGAAAAATAGATTTATCTGGCGCGAAAGCAACACCTAAGATAGAAGTTGAAGAGAGAAAGAAGAAAAAGAAAAAGAAAATTCGCGAAGAGGGTAAAAAAGCAAAAGTTATTCCATCGAAAGTTGAAGAAGATGAACAAGAATTAAAGACAAGAAAAAGAAAAAGAATCCGAAGGGCGGAAGTTAATGAAGATGAGGTAGAACGCGCCATACGCGAAACATTAGCAGACACTGGCGATGAATCAGCTTTAGCAAGAGCGGCGATAAAAAGAAAGAAAAAAGAAAAACGAGAGGAAGAAGAACAAAAAAAATTAGAAGAATTAGAACAAACAAAAACACAATTAAAAGTTACAGAATACGTAACAGTAGGCGAGCTTGCGAATATGATGCGTGTATCTGTGGCTGAGGTAATTCAAAAAATAATGGCTCTTGGCGTTATGGTTTCGATAAATCAACGTTTAGATAAAGATACAATAACTCTCGTTGCCGATGAATTCGGTTTTCAAGTATTTTTTGAAGAAGAATTTACTTCAGATGAATTAGCAGATTCCGAAGATGCCGAAGAAACGCTTCAGTCTCGTCCGCCTGTGGTTACGATTATGGGGCATGTTGATCATGGTAAGACTTCACTTCTTGATTACATAAGAAATGCAAATGTGGTTGCCGGTGAATCTGGCGGAATAACGCAACATATCGGAGCTTATGAAGTAACTCTTCCTAACGAAAAGCAGATTACTTTTCTCGATACACCTGGTCATGAAGCATTTACAGCTATGCGTGCACGTGGCGCACAAATGACTGACATTGTAGTCTTAGTAGTAGCTGCAGATGACAGCGTCATGCCGCAAACAATAGAGGCGATTAGTCATGCACAAGCGGCTAATGTACAAATTATAGTGGCAATTAATAAAATAGATAAACCAGAAGCAAATTCAGAAAAAATAAAGCAACAATTAGCTGAAAAAGGATTATTAGTCGAAGAATATGGCGGAAAGCATCAGTTTGTCGAAATCTCAGCAAAAAAAGGTATAAACATTGAATTGTTGTTAGAAAAGATTTTATTGGAAGCTGAATTATTGAATCTTCGAGCAAATCCGAATAGGGAAGCAAGAGGAACAATCGTTGAAGCGGAGCTTGATAAGGGAAAAGGAATCGTGGCAACTGTATTAGTGCAAAAAGGAACGCTACGTATTGGCGATTCGTTTGTATGTGGTGTCTGGAGCGGCAGAGTACGGGCAATGTTCGATGAACGAGGCCAGCGAATTGAAGCCGCCAAACCGTCTCAACCTGTTCAGGTAATTGGATACGATGGTATACCACAAGCTGGCGATGAACTAATTGTAATTAGAGATGAAAGAAAGGCGCGCGATATTAGCTTTAAACGACTTCAACTTAAACGCGAGCAAGATTTTAGGCAAAGTAGAAGAATGACGTTGGATGACATCTCACAACAAATAAAAGTTGGACACGTAAGTAATCTGCCGATAATTGTAAAAGCGGATGTTGATGGTTCAGCAGAAGCATTATCAGATTCTTTAATGCGACTTTCAACAAAAGAAGTAAAGGTACAGGTCATTTATAAAGGCGTAGGCGGTATATCGGAATCAGATGTGTTGCTTGCTATGGCTTCTCAAGCAGTGATTATCGGTTTTCATGTGCGTCCAAATTTGAAGGCGCGTCAATTATCTCAGCAAGAAGATGTCGATATAAGAATTTATAACATTATTTACGATGCTATCAACGATGTCCGAAATGCGCTTGAAGGAATGTTGGCTCCTACAATTACAGAGGAAGTTAACGCTACAATTGATGTCCGCGAAATATTCAAGGTCTCAAAAGTTGGAACAATAGCCGGCTGTTATGTTAGAGACGGAAAAATTTCTCGAAATAATAAAGTAAGAATTATTCGCAATGGCATAGAAATCTATGATGGCACACTTTCATCTTTAAAGAGATTTAAAGATGACGTTAAAGAAGTAGAACAAAATTACGAATGCGGCATAAGCATTGAAAACTTCAATGATATTAAAGTTGGCGACATAATTGAAGCTTATAAATCAGTTGAAGTGAAACGTAAATTAGAAACAAAAAATGAATAAATCGATTAGACCTGAAAGAGTTGGTTCTCTATTACGAGAAGAAATAGGTATTTACTTCCAACGCAATTTTAGCATTTCAGAATATGGGATAATTACTGTTACAGATGTAGTAATGAGCGCAGATTTAAAAATTGCAAAAGTATATGTAAGCATTTACGGCGAGGAAGAGAAAAAGCAACGTGTTCTTGCTAAACTTGAAAGCCAAATACCTATAATACGCGGTATGATAGGACGCAGTGTTCGATTACGTTATACGCCAGAAATTGAATTCTTTTTGGATGAAACCTTAGATAGAGTAATGAAAATAGAAAATATATTTAATGAAATTCACAAGCAAAAAGCTAATTTCGACGATAAAGAAATCGAATAATATATGATTCACAATAAAACTTTAAATATCGATTCAAACAAACGGGATAAAATTATTTTAATTGATAAACCTCTTGATTGGACATCATTTGACGTTGTAAAAAAAATCAGAACATTATATTCAATAAAGAAAGTGGGACATGCCGGAACGCTTGATCCAAAAGCTACAGGTTTATTAATAATTTGCACAGGAAATAAAACAAAACAGATAAACCAATATGTGGGACTGGAAAAAGAATATATTGGAACAATGCAAATTGGCATTAGAACGCCAAGTTTCGATACAGAAACGGATGTAATTGAAAAAAAAGATTTTTCAAATGTTGATGAAGAATTAGCTGTAAATACTGCAAAATTATTTATCGGGAAACAGCTTCAAACTCCGCCTATGTACTCTGCATTGAAATATTGTGGAACGCCTCTTTATCGATATGCAAGAGAAGAAAAGGAAGTAGATAGAACTAAACGTGAAATTGAAATTAAAAAATTCGAAATAGAATATTTTAGAAAACCATATATAGATTTTAGAGTGATATGTTCAAAAGGCACTTATATTCGTGCATTAATAGATGAATACGGGCTTAAATTGGGATGTTGTGCTACGCTTATTTCATTAAGACGGGTAAGAATTGGTGATTATAATTTAGACCAATCGCTTACAATTAAGCAACTAATAGAGTTAAATAAGGCATCTTAGAAAATGGAAGTAAGCAAAATTACAGAAATTACTTTTCCGGAACAATCAGCAATTACAGTAGGAATGTTCGACGGGGTTCATCTTGCTCATCAATCCATTTTAAATAGAGTAGTTACAGAATCGAAAAGAATAAATGGTAGAAGCGTAGTAGTAACATTCGATCCTCATCCGCGTGAAATAATATCGGCTGAAAAAAACAATCTAAGCTTACTTACAACTTTAGATGAACGCAAATGCTTATATAATGAATTAGAAATTGATTTACTCGTAGTTATAGAATTTGATAAATATTTTTCACAATTGAATTATCGAGATTTTTGTATAGAATATTTAATAAATAAAATCGGCGCAAAAGTTGTGGTCGAAGGATATGATTACCATTGGGGTAGAAATAGAGAAGGAAATATAGAATCACTAGAAAAACTTGGTAAAGAGTATAACTTTGAAGTTATAAAGATTGATAAATACGTTTATAATGATATTCCAGTTAGTAGTTCTGTGATCAGAAGTTATTTGCAAAATGGCAATGTAGAAAAAGCTACAGAATTACTTGGAAGACCATATTCAATTCAGGGAAAAGTAATTGAAGGAAACCGTAGAGGACGCACGCTCGGCTATCCGACTGCTAATATAGACTTAAGTTTTTCAAAAAAACTAATTCCAATGAATGGAATATATTTTTCGAAAGCAATATTAAACAAGAATAAATATTTTGGAATGACAAGCATTGGCACAAGACCTACATTCGAACAAAGTAAAGATATAACTATCGAAGTAAATATTTTAGATTTCAATAAAGAAATATACGGCGAAGAAATAAAGATTGAGTTTTTAAAACGTCTAAGAGATGAAATAAGATTTGATTCAAAAGAAAAATTAATAGAACAAATGAATATCGATCGGAATATTAGCAAAACATTGCAATATAAATATGAAGAATAAGATGTTATATAAACAATAATTATTAGCAAGGAGAAACAATGCCAATTACATCGGAACAAAAAAAGGAAATAATTGCAAAATACGGCAAGAACCAAAATGACACAGGAACGCCTGAAGTCCAAATAGCAATAATAACGGCGACTATCAATAGTCTTACGCCGCATTTAGAATCGTATCGAAAAGATAATCACACACGGCAGGGGCTACTAAAATTAGTAGGTAAAAGAAGAAGACTACTTGATTATTTGATCAAAAAAGATATAAATCGATATCGAAAAATAATTCAAGAACTTGATATAAGAAAATAAGCACTTTACAAAGAATGCTTTAAAGGAAAGAAGAAGGCACATATGAGGATATTTAAAGAAACTCAATTAAACGGCAAGAATTTTACGATTGAAACCGGTTGGTTAGCAAAACAAGCGCATGGAGCTGTAATGGTTCGTTACGCTGATACAATGGTTCTTGCTACTGTAGTAAGTGAATATGAAAAAAAGGAAGATTCGGACTTTTTTCCGCTTCAGGTAGAGTACAGAGAAAAAACTGCCGCTGCCGGGAAAATTCCTGGCGGTTTTATAAAGCGGGAAGGTAGGCCATCTGAAAAAGAAATATTATCATCGCGTTTAATTGATCGTCCGATTCGTCCAATGTTTCCAAAAGAATATAAAAACGAAACACAAATAATGGTTACAGTGTATTCTTCCGACATGGAACATGACGGGGATGTGCTCGGAGCATGCGCCGCTTCGGCGGCTTTGATGGTTTCTGATATTCCTTTCGATGGACCAATAGGTGAAGTAAGGGTTGGCAGAGTAAATGGAAAATTTATTATAAATCCTACCTATAAAGAGCTTGAATTAAGTGATATCGATATTACAATTGGCGGAACAACTGATTCTATTGTTATGGTTGAAGGCGAATCTGCCGAAGTCAGTGAAAGCGACTTGTTGGACGCATTGCGCGTTGGACATGATGCAATAAAAGATATATGTGCAATTCAAATTGAATTAGCAAACGAAATAAACAAACCGAAACGAAAGATAGAAAAATTAAATATTCCTGATGGGTTAGAAGCTGAAATTAAAGCGTTAGCAGAAGAAAAAATTAATAATTTAAGTAGAACCGTTTTGTTAAAAGATGAGAGGTCTGAATCTACAAAAAAAGTATATGAAGAAGTGACCACAGCTTTAGCAGAAAAATATCCTGAATCAGGCGGCATGATTAATCAAATACTTTATGAGATGGAAAGAAATGCTATGCGTTCTACGATCCTTAAAGAAAACAAACGACTTGATGGGAGAGGATTGAAAGAAATACGTCCAATTATTTGCGAGGTTGGTTTGTTACCACGAACTCACGGTTCTTCGTTATTTACACGAGGAGAGACACAAAGTTTAACCACTGCAACGCTCGGAACAAAAATGGACGAACAGAGGTTAGAAGGTCTTCTTCCGGAAACAACAAAGCGCTTTATGCTTCATTATAATTTTCCACCATTTAGTGTCGGAGAAGTAGGCAAACTTGGTTCAACAGGTAGGCGCGAAATTGGTCATGGAAATCTTGCAGAACGATCGCTAAAACGATTGCTTCCATCAGAAAAGGAATTCCCTTATACAATCAGAATTGTATCAGATATTCTTGAATCAAACGGTTCGTCATCAATGGCAACAGTGTGCGCTGGAACTCTTGCGCTGTTCGATGCCGGAGTTCCGCTAAAACGACCTGTTGCTGGAATAGCCATGGGCTTAGTAAAAGAAAATGATCAAGTTGCAATATTAAGTGATATATTAGGCAATGAAGACCATCTCGGTGATATGGATTTTAAAGTTGCAGGAACAACAAACGGAATAACAGCTTTTCAAATGGATATTAAAATAAAAGGAATTTCATTCGACATTTTTGAACAAGCATTAGACCAAGCAAAAACAGGCAGATTTCATATATTAGAGACTATGTCTAAATGCCTGCCCGAAGCACGATTAGAAATATCCAAATATGCACCAAGATTAGAGACTGTAAAAATTCCTGTCGATATAATTGGATCGCTAATTGGACCAGGCGGAAAAAATATACGTCAATTAGTAAAAGACACAGGGGCAGAAATAAATATTGAAGACGACGGAACTGTTACAGTAGCGGCTGTTGAAAAAGAATCCTCCGAAAAAGCATTGCTTTATATACGAAGTCTGCTCGAAGCACCAGAGGTTGATAAAGTTTATAAAGCAACTGTAAAGAAAATTACTGACTTTGGAGCGTTTGTTGAAATTCTTCCCGGAAAAGAAGGGCTTGTCCATGTATCTCAACTTGATGTTCAAAGAGTAGAAAAAGTTGAAAATGTTTTAAAAGTCGGAGATATTATAGAAGTAAAATTGATGCACATTGATTCTGATGGAAAAATGAGCTTAAGTCGAAAAGCGTTACTCCCGGGGGGCGAAAATGCTCATGAAGAGATGAAAAAAACTCGTGAGCGTAAGAAAAAAGAACATGTGAGCGGTAAATCTGAAAGAAGACATCATTCGAGACATTAAACGTATAAATCTTTTTTAAATCATGAATTTATCTATACCAATTTCTGAAGGACTATCAGGAAACCGTACAGTTCCCGGCGACAAATCAATAACGCACAGGGCATTAATGATAGCAAGCATTGCCGATGGAATTTCTGAAATTAAAGAATATTCCAAAGCTGAAGATCCGTTAAGTACGCTTTCTTGCATTAAACAACTTGGCGTAATTGTTGAAGTAAAGAAAGATGCACTACGATTACACGGAAATGGCAGACATGGTTTGAAAAAAGCAAATAGTAATCTTAATGCCGGAAATTCCGGCACAACAATGCGTTTATTATCTGGAATACTTTGCGGACAAAAATTTTCTTCTACAATAATCGGAGATGAATCATTATCGAAACGTCCGATGAAACGTATTATCGAACCATTGCAAATGATGGGCGCCGATATAAGCGGTAGCGATACACATACGGCGCCTATAAAGATTAAATCAGTTGATAAATTAAACCCGATTAATTATAAACTTCCTATTCCGAGCGCGCAAGTTAAATCTGCTTTAATATTTGCAGCTATTTATACAGATGGACTCACTATTATTTCCGAATCATTTTTAACAAGAGATCATACGGAAAGGATGTTAGGTCTCAACACAAAAAAAGAAAACAATTTATTTAGTGTATCAGTTAATTCAGACATTAAGATAGAGGGAAAAAATATCTTTGTTCCTGGCGATATTTCTGCCGCTGCTTTTCTTATTTCTGCTGGATTATTGGTTAAGGGTTCTGATATAGTGATAAAAAACGTAGGACTTAATCCGACAAGGACACGAATATTAGATATTTTTAGATCGATTGGCGGAAATATTTCAATCGAAAACATGCAAGTAGTTGAAGGCGAACCTATTGGTGATATTAGGGTAAAATATTCAGAATTAAACGGAAATATTAACCTTTCAGCCGCTGATGTTGTAGAATTAATTGATGAGATTCCAATTATTGCCGTAACAGGATTATTTACTAATGGCACTATATGCGTAAGAAATGCGAAAGAACTACGCGCTAAAGAAACAGATAGAATTAAAGCAATAGTCAATAATTTACGTTCTCTTGGAACTCAAATTGAAGAGTACGAAGATGGTTTTTCATTCGAGGGAAATAAATCATACAAAGGCGCCACGCTCAATAGTTTCAATGATCATAGAATTGCGATGGCATTTGGCGTTGCGGGTCTACGGATCCCTAATATCGAAATAATTAATGCTGAGTGTGTCGATATTTCTTTTCCAAATTATTGGAAAGAACTGCTATCAAATTCGAGATAAGTATTATTCGATATTAATAACTTGATGCATAAATTTATCAATTATTATTTCGCCGCGTAGCCATCGTAAAAATTCCATGCCGTATTTATTTAGAAAGTAGACTATATTCATTTCACGCTCTTGTAGATTTGAATTAGGAAACAAACTAAGCGCTACTTTATCTAATTGGCGTAATGAAATTTCATGTTGCCGCTTCTGCGCCGCTATTGTTTTTTCTTTCAACGTATTAAGTGCATTTTGGATTTTTATGAGAGTATTTTCTAAAGCAGGACCCAATGTTTTGTCTATCGATTGAAGTCCTCCTTTTAAGCTTGTAAGTGTTTCAGAAATAGTGCCAAATGAATTATCAAACAAATCTTCAACTTTAAAATCAGTTAAAGATTCTGCAACACGGATTTTTAATAATTCGACGTCTTTATAAAAATCGCTTACCTTTAAATTGAATTTAACCATTGTTTTTTGAATTCGCTCTTCCACAATTGTAACACTAGCGCGTGGATAAATTATTGGCTCAGGTATATTAAAATGTTGATATAAAAGTTTTAACTGCGCAAAGTATGCTACTTCGGATGGACCTGCAACATATGATAAAGTCGGGAAAATATAATCTTGACAAATAGGGCGCAAAACTACATTCGGACTGAAAGCTTCAGGCTTTTTATCTAATAGGTCAAACATTTCTGTATTTGTGAAATATTTCCGTGTTCCCTTCAACGAAAAACCATCAGTTCTTGGCTCGATATTATATCTACCATTATTGATAAACATAAATAGATTAATGGGCTTTGGTTTTATTTGCGCATGGTATTGATGCTCAATTGAATCACTTTGCTCGATTACTAATTGGCAGGTTTTTGAAATATTTTTTAATTCATTTTCAAATATTGGCTTTACAAGATTTTTAATTGTAGGGTTATTTGGATCAAAAAATACCAATCCTGAATCTTCTAAAAGCACATTGAATAAATGGACGAATGCACGACTAAAAGTCATGCCGTTTTGATATGCAGTTTCAAACAATTCAATAACATTAGGTGAGTATTCTGTAGAAATTAAAGATTGTCGTAACGTATCAAAAAATAATTTGATAGAATTGTTTAAATATAAATTACCAACGGCTCCATAGTTTGCGTCCTCTTTTTCTGCCTCATATTGATATTTTAATTTTATTAATTGATTAGCATTATTTATTAATGAAAAAGAAGAAATTTCTTCGATATCATGGTCTTCACTTTCCAACCAAAATATTGGTACGAAATTATAATCTGGATATTTTTCCGTAAGTTGTTCTGTTAATTTCAATACAGTTAATGTTTTATATAATGTATATAAAGGACCGCTAAAAAGTCCGACTTGTTGACCCGTAATGATAGCAACTGAATTATCATTTAACAACAAGTCAATGTTAGATAAGGTTTTAACACCACAATGAAAATCGCGATTTTGATTTAGTAATAACTGAACGAGGGTAGAGCGATGCACATGACGAGATAATACTTCATCAATTTTATTTTGCCATAGAGTATCATCTCGAAAATTACCGCAATAAAAATTTTGCACTCTGGAATAATTATCAATGTAATCGGTAAAAATTCTTGAGAAACCAGTATCTTCAGATGCAAGTTCGTTATAAGGTATCCACATATTAATTTATGCTTTTTTCATCTCTAATATAGTATGTTCTATTAACTTAGAAAATTGAATTTTTACTTTGTTTGCGGTGTCTGTAACTTCTTTATGAGTAAGTTTTGAGGGCGATATGCCTGCGGCTAAATTTGAGATAAGTGAAAGTGCTACGGTTTTAATTTGTAATTCCTTTGCCAAAAAAATTTCAGGAACGGTGGACATTCCTACAGCATCAACACCAATTCGTTTAAGCATATTAATTTCAGCCGGGGTTTCATATGATGGACCTTTTAACCACGCGTAGACACCCTCCTTAATTGGAATTCTTAAATTTAATGCGCTTTTAATAATAGTTTTTTGCATCTGCAAATCGAAATATTTCAATTTATTTATTGCAACTTTTATTTCTTTATATGGCAGTGGCACAAAAGTTAGGCTTAAAATATCTTTAATTAACATAAGATCGCCAGGCACAAAGTTTTCATTGATACCGCCTGCTGCATTTGTAACAATAAGCTTCGTAACACCTAATTGTTTTGCTAAAAGCAGTGGAAAAGTTACTTTGTCGATCAGACCACTTTCATAATAATGAACACGCCCTTGAAAGATAAGGAGGGGTTTTTCCTTTTTGTTATCCTGATTTAGATACCCAAAAATTAATTTTCCAGCATGTCCTTGAACAGATGAAATCGGATAATGTGGAACTTCCGAGGAATTAATTATTTGTTTTATATTAATGTGGTTGCCGAAATCACCTAAACCAGAACCAAGAATCAAGGCAATTTGAGGTTTGAATTTTGTTTTACTGCGGATGTAATTTATTGCCTCTTTAATAGCTTTTTCATTAATCAATTGCTTTATGCTTTCATTTAATTTATTAAGCGCTTTGTTAATCATTCTTGAGGCGGCTGATGACATTTTCTGCAACGAGCTTCGTATAAATCTTTCGCGCCTACTACGACTAATTCTTGTTGTTCATTTTTTCTTTGTGTTCTATCGGCTGGGTTCCCGCATACTACACATATTGCTAAGGTTTTGGTTATATATTCAGCAATTGCAAGGAGTTGTGGCATTGGAGTGAAAGGTTTACCTCGATAATCTTGATCCAACCCAGCCACAATTACCCTTTTTCCTTGATCAGCAAGTTGGTTGCAAACATCTACTATATTTTCCTTAAAAAATTGAGCTTCATCAATTCCTATAACCTGTGCGTCAAGTGATAATTTTAGAATTTCAGATGCATCGTTGACTGGATGCGATACTAACGATTGTTCACTATGCGAAACAATATGTTCGGGACTATATCGGTTATCAATTTTTGGTTTAAATATTGCGACTTTTTGTTTTGCAATTTGAGCGCGCCGTAATCTTCTAATAAGTTCTTCCGTTTTTCCGCTAAACATACAACCGCAAACAACTTCAATCCAACCTGTATTTCTTGGTATATTATGAAGTTCGGATGTATCCATTATTAATTATTTTCCTTTCATCAACTTCTTTTTCGTGAATGCTAATGGAATAAGATCATTAAGCTTCTTTATTTTCATTTGATTATGTGAATTGATAAGTACTATATCAATATTACCAGCCAAATCAACCAAAACTTGTCGGCATGCCCCGCAGGGTGGAGTAAAATCCTTAGCATCAGATACTACAGCGATTGCTTTGAATTTTGTAACACCTTCTGAAATTGCCTTAAAGATTGCAACACGTTCAGCGCATATAGTTAAACTAAACGAACTGTTTTCGATATTACAGCCTGTGATAATTTTACCGTCGTTGGTCAAAATAGCAGCGCCAACACGAAATTTTGAGAACGGCGAGTAAGCGTTTTGCATTACTGATTGCGCTGCCTCAGTAAGATATCTGTATTTTTTTTTCATTAATATATTCCTATAAATGCTTGAAAAATATAGAGAAGATTAGATTTAGATGCAATTTTATTGAAGAACTTGTTAATTGTAATTAATGCTTTTAATAATTATATTTTGTTGAAAATATGGAACACTTGAAAAAAAAGAAGATAAGAAAAACAATTCGATTTACTTCATTTTGGTTAATTATTGGATTAGCTATTTTTTTATTGATAGATAATCTGATAATGCCGCTATATGTTCAAAAAGGGAAAACTATTAAAGTTCCAGATGTAATTGGCTTTTCGCTTGAAGAAGCCCAAAAGAAATTAGACGAATCGGAACTAGTTCCTAAAATATCAGAATTCAAAATGGATAAAAGGTTTGAAATTGGAACTGTGATTTTTCAAAATCCTTCCGCTGGCTCTGAAGTGAAATACGGGCGAGGTGTTTATTTAACTATCAGCGGCGGAGAAGAATTAATTTTAGTGCCTAATTTAAGAGGCAAATCTATTCGAGAAGCTATATTTAATCTTGAAAGGAATGGATTAAAGTTAGGCAACATTACGTATGAACCTTCGGATGAGTTTTTTTCGAACACAATTATTAGACAAGATAAAGAACCTAATTCGAAAGTAAAAACTGGAGCGAAGGTTGATATCGTTGTTAGTCAAGGGAAAACATCGGAAACTCATCTAGTGCCGGATGTTACGTTAAAAACCTTAACAGAAGCTGAAAAAATTTTAAGAGACAATGGATTTCAAATAGGCAAAATATCATATCAGCTGAATCTTGATGTTTTACCAAATACAGTTCTTGAACAAGTTCCAAATGCTGGCAATTTAATGCCATTGGGGTATGCTATTGATTTGATTGTTGCTCAAAAAGTTGATAAAAAAAATTAAGGTAGAGATTGTAAGATGATAAAAATTGCACCTTCGATATTGGCGGCAGATTTTGCCGAGTTAGGACGACAAGTAAAAGAAGCAGAAAAGGGCGGAGCAGATTGGATACATCTTGATATAATGGATGGACATTTTGTGCCAAACATAACATTTGGCCCATCACTGGTGGCTGCAATTAGAAAATATACAAAGCTGCCATTAGATGTTCATCTAATGATATCAGAACCAGAAAAATATATATCAACATTTAAAGAAGCCGGAGCAAATATAATTACGGTTCATCAAGAGTCGACAAATCATTTATATAAACTAATTAAAGATATAAAACATATCGGTTGCAAGGCAGGTATTTCGTTAAATCCTGCTACGCCTGTTAGGACATTAAGTGAAATAATTTGTGAAGTAGATTTAGTATTAATTATGACTGTCGAGCCGGGTTTTGGAGGGCAAAAATTTATTAAGAATAGCGTTAAGAAAATTCAACAAACACGAGAAATGATATTACAAACAAATAAAAATATTTTTCTACAAGTCGATGGCGGAATAGATAATACTACTGTTGCAAAAGTAGTTAAAGCAGGGGCTGATGTTTTAGTGGCAGGCACTGCAATATTTCAAACAAATTCAATTAAAAAGTCAATTAATTTATTGCGCGAAAAAGCAAAAGCTTAAAAATTTCATTAAGGAAATTAATATGATGCTTGATAAAGTGGATTGCGAACTACTTGAATATTTACAAAAATCGGGCAGAACAAAACGTAATGAATTAGCAGAAAAAGTTGGGCTATCATTACCTGCTGTAAGTGAAAGATTAAAAAAGTTAGAGGAGTTAGGAATTATTGAGGGTTATTACGCAAAATTAAATTATAAGCGATTAGGAAAAGATATAACAGCATTAATACTTGTTACTATTGATTCCTCAAGACATTTTCCAAGTTTTATAGAACATATTTTAAAAGCAGATGAAATCTTAGAGTGCCATGCAATTACCGGGGAAGGGACTCATTTGTTGAAGGTTCGTACATCTAATACAGATGGACTTGAACGATTATTAGCTAAAATTCAGGCTTGGCCTGGAGTCTTAAAAACAACTACAAGTTTAGTTCTTTCAACTCCAAAAGAAACAACGTACATCAAAGTTGATTATCATAAATAGTCCCGGCTATTTAACAAATCAACTACTTGCTTTTAATACCCCTTCTTCCTACTTTTTCGTAAAATAAGCGAGATAATAAAGTTGGACTATTCAAGGATTATATACTCTACTGAAAAACGCATAGCTGTTATTACTTTAAACTGTCCAGACACAAAGAACGCGTTTGATGCTCAGATGTCAATAGAATTAATGCAAGCTTTTACACAAGCTCAAAGAGATTCAAATATAAGAATTATAATCCTAAAAGCTGAAGGAGATACATTTTGCTCAGGGTACGAACTAAAATACTTTGAAAAGATTGAAAAATATGATTTCAATCAAAATTTGCAAGACTCAATAAATACGATGAAATTGTTCCAACTGATTTATACGCTTCGTAAGCCAGTTGTAGCAGTTGTACAAGGCCCGGCAATTTCCGTCGGTTGTGGACTTATTAGTGTTTGCGACTATATCATTTCTGCACGCGAGACAGCTAAATTCGGTTTTAGTGAGGTGCAATATGGTTCAATTCCCGCAATTGCATTATTATTTATAGTGCGAAAAATTGGTGAAGGTAGGGCACGCGATATTGTTATAAGCGGTAATATGTTTGATTCTGAAGAGGCGTTTAGAATTGGATTAGTCAATAAAGTTGTTCCCATGATTGATTTAAATAAATATGCTGTAAATTTTGCTGAGGAACTAATTTCTAATAACAGTGGCTCTTCTATGGGATTGATTAAAGAATTATTATCCCGCATACATGGAATGACAACAAGCGACGCGTTGGATTACGCTTCTCATTTGAATGCACTAAGCAGAATGACCGAAGATAGTAAGCATGGAATAGAAGCTATGCGCAATGACGAAAAATTAAAATGGTAGAAAAGGAAATTGAAAAATGAACGCTCTAAAAAATGCTATTCGTAACATACCCGATTTCCCTAAAAAAGGTATAATGTTCCGAGATATAACAACATTGCTTAAAAATAAAGATACTTTGCAAGAAGTCATAAACGTGCTTGTAGAAAAATATAAACACGTAAACATTGACAAAGTTGTAGGTATCGAAGCTCGAGGTTTTATAATAGGAGCGGCTTTAGCTGTTAACTTAGGAGCAGGATTTGTACCAATAAGAAAAAAAGGGAAACTTCCGGCAGAAGTTTTACAAGAAGAATATGCGCTTGAATATGGCACTGATATAATGGAAATACATAAAGATGCTATTAGACCTAATGAGCGAATATTATTGCATGATGACTTATTAGCTACAGGGGGGAGCATGCATGCTGCAATCAAATTGGTTGAAAAATTAAATGCAAATATTGTGGGGGTGTCATTTTTAATCGAATTATCCTTCCTGCAAGGAAAAAAGAAAATAGATCAGTACGATGTATATTCGCTTATCAAATACGATAGTGAATAAAATATAATTGATTATAATTTTATGTTACCCATTGGATTAAAAGCTCCAGATTTTAAATTGCGTTCATATTCTGGCGAAATAGTTAGATTAAGAGAATTGCTAAGTAAAGGTCCTGTTATATTGTCTTTCTTTCCTGATGATTTTGCAAAGACCCACACAAAGGATACATATATATTTCTTCAACATCTATTAAAAGCTAAATCACTTGGCGCTAATGTTGTTATAATAAGTCCTAAAGAGATGATTGAGCTACAGAAAATTATAGATTTGTACAACTATACTATTTCAATTACAATAGATTCATCGCTTGAAGTATGTAGAAATTATCGCGCTATTTGGTTACGTGGTTTAGCTCTTCGAAATCTTACTTATGTTATTGATAAGAATGGAATAATAAGAGGGATTCAAAATCATCAATTGTGGCATGAAAAACCTTGGAATAATATAATGAACCTTTTAAAAGAACTGCGTAAAGAATATTCCTTAACAAAGGAATAAACATGAAAACTATTATTGAACCATTCAAAATAAAATCAGTCGAACCAATCAAGTTCACTACAGAAAAAGAACGAGAGGCAATTCTAAAAAAAGCTCATTACAATACTTTTTTAATACCGGCAGAAGATGTTTTAATAGACCTATTGACCGATAGTGGCACAACAGCAATGAGCGCTAAACAATGGTCTGGTATTTTGGATGGCGATGAATCGTATGCTGGTTCGCGGAGCTATTTTCGATTTGAAAAAACAGTACGTAATTTAACAAGATTCAAACATATCATTCCAACACACCAAGGTCGCGCCGCAGAAAAAATTCTCTTTTCTATAGTAGGTGGAAAAGGGAAGTGGATACCCAATAATACTCACTTCGATACAACAAGGGCAAACGTAGAATATTCAGGCGCCGAAGCGGTAGATTTCTTAATAGAAGAAGGAAAACATCCGGATTATATTGCTGATTTTAAAGGCAACATAGATATTGCCGCATTAGAAAGATTCATTTGTGAAAAAGGGCCAGGAAATATTCCACTTTGTATGCTCACTATAACTAATAATTCCGGGGGCGGTCAACCAGTTTCTATGAGTAATATTAGACAAACCAAAAGAGTTTTAAGTCGCTACAATATTCCGCTTTTTTTAGATGCGTGCCGATTTGCTGAAAATTCTTTTTTTATTAAAAAAAGAGAAAAAGGATATTCAAAGAAATCAGTGGTAGAAATTGCACGTGAAATATTCTCCTATGCCGATGGATGTACAATGAGCGCTAAAAAAGACGGATTGGTAAATATTGGCGGATTCTTGGCAATGAATGATGATGTGCTTGCAGCAAAAGCTAGAACACTTTTGATTGTAACGGAAGGATTTACAACTTATGGAGGATTAGCTGGTCGTGATCTTGAAGCAATTGCCCAAGGTCTAAATGAAGTAATGGATGAAGAATACCTACGTTATAGAATACGCTCTGTTGAATATTTAGGTGATAAATTTATTTCTATCGGAATACCAATAGTAAAACCGCCCGGTGGCCACGCAATTTATATAGATGCAAAGCAATTCGCACCTTTTATTCCACCATATCAGTATCCTGGACAAGCAATTGTATGTGAATTATTCCGAAAAGGTGGAATTCGAAGCGTCGAAATTGGGAGCGTAATGTTTGGTAAATATGATTCTAAGACCCACAACTTAATTTCGCCAATTATGGAATTAGTTAGACTAGCAATTCCGCGTCGCGTATATACACAAAGTCATATGGATTATGTAATTGAAGTGGCAGAAGATGTCTATAAAAATCGGAAAAAATTGCGAGGTTATAAAATAATTGAAGAAGCACCGATATTAAGACATTTTACTGCTAAATTTGAACCGCTAAATTGACTTCAATTTAGTCCAAAATATTATTGATTCAATTATACATTCTTCCTAATTTCAATTTAACATAATAAAGGAAGAATCAATTCCATGTTCATATGCTCAGTATGTCAAAAGGAAAACGATCAGTTTGCAATTACATGTAATGAGTGTGGTAGTTACTTGCAAAACAAAATAGCAAACTTAGATCTCTTTTCAACAATCTGGCAATTAATTGAGCATCCTAAAAATGCATTTAGAATAATTACTCTTTCTAAGAATAAAAACTATGCTTTTTTTCTTTATTTGCTCACCGGCGTTTTCATTTCGTTCACAACTACATGGTATTACGAACAAGGAGACAAATTTGATAATTTACTTATTCTAATAATTTTTCTATCAATCGGAGGTTTTATTTTAGGCGGAATTTTAAGTGTAGTAGTGCCAACAATACATTGGATTTTAACTCGAATATTTAAAGGAAAAAACACATTTCGCAATTCTTTGGCTGTTACGAGTTATTCGTTTTTTCCAACTTTAATTGCATTAATAGTTATCCTTCCAATTCAGTTGATGACATTTGGAATGTATCTTTTTACTTTTAATCCTCATCCTATTAAAATAAAACCAGAACTGTATTTCATTTTTATTTTGATTGATTCATTATTTATCTTATGGTCAATTATTTTACTAATAATAGGAACTGAAGTAAGCACACAAATAAAGTTATGGAAAGCTATTTTAATTATTTTTATTTTACTAAGTATACTGATTACATGTATTAAAATAATTGCTGATAATCTAAATATATAATTCCAATAAACATGGATAGAACTAAATTTGAGGAAATTGCCGGAGAAGTGTTCGACAACTTGCCGAAAATATTTAGCGACAAAATAGACAATATTCATATTGTAATTGAAGATTATCCAACAGATGAAATTTTAAGTCAGACTAAATCAAATAAGAACCAATTGTTAGGATTATATCAAGGCATTCCTTTATCACATAGAGGCAGTTGGTATGGAGCTAATCCGACAGTGCCTGATAAAATAACATTATTCCAAAAAAATATTGAATCTATTTCAAGAAATAATAACGAGATAATTAAGAATATAAGAGATGTATTATTGCACGAGTTAGGGCATTATTTTGGTATGAGTGAATCAGAAATAAGAAAAGCAATGGAAAACTATTAAAAACAAAATTGGAAAGACTTTATGACAAAAGTAATTTTACAAATATCGTATGAGATTCATCCTGAAAAAAGAGAAGAATATCTTGTACTTGCTGAAGAATTAAAAAAACATTTTGCCGTCGAACAAAAAAAGAATTACACGATTTATGAGCAAAAAGGGAAGAAAAACTTTTTTGTTGAAGAATTTGTCTGTGCTTCAAAAGAAGAATACGAGGCATTAGAAGATGGAATGACAGAAAGCGGAGAAGATTTAGTAAATCGGCTGGGAATGTTTTTAAAGGATGGTAAAGCAAAGTACGCAACGTTGGTTGAAATATGAGAATGGATTTAAATATTTTCATCAACAAAAAATAAAATGTAAGTATGCTAGATATTAGGTCTGAAAAAAACGCCAGATATTCAATTAAATGGTTTAATTGAATGTGCCCCTGTGAATGATAGCTGGTAAGACTTCTATTCCAAACAAAGTTACATTTACGACAATTTAATCAGCTAGCACTTTACATATTTTTTAAAGTGTCACGAAAAATCAGAAATAAAAAAGTATAAATATTTATAATCTTTCAAATCGAGCTTGAAAAAATCGCAAATATTTAGGTTCATATATCATACGTAATCCTTTGATAGAGCTACGTTTATTATAGATTTCTTCAACTGATTCGACTAGCACATCGCAATGTGCCTGAGTATAAACTCGCCTTGGGAATGTGAGACGGACTAATTCTAATTTTGGATAATAGTGATCACCAGTCTCCTTGTTTCGTCCCGCTGATACAATTCCTCGTTCCATTGCTCTGATACCAGATTCTAAATACAATTCAGCTGCTAACGTTTGAGCAGGAAATTCAACTTGTTTCAAATGGGGAAGAAATGCTTTTGCATCAAGAAATACTGCATGACCACCAATTGGGCGTACTATCGGAATACCTGACGATATTATTTTTTCCCCTACATATTCAACTTGACCAATTCTTGCTCTGATGTGGTCAAATTGCACAGATTCTTCTATTCCACGCGCCATTGCTTCCATATCACGACCGGCAAGACCGCCATACGTATGCAGTCCTTCATAAACAACAACCAAATTTCTAGCTTCTTCAAATAAATCCCATTCGTTAAGAGCTAAAAATCCTCCAATGTTAACAAGGCAATCCTTTTTGCCACTCATAGTTGAGGCATCTGAATACGAGCACATTTCAAGTAAAATTTCCGCTATTGTTTTATCTTCATAGCCATTTTCACGAGTTTTAATGAAGTATGCATTTTCGACGGCGCGAGTTGCATCAAATACAACTTTAATTCCATGCTTTTGACAAAAGCTCCTTACATCTTTCAAGTTTTTCATCGAAACAGGTTGCCCGCCCGCCATATTCACTGTAACTCCTATTGTGATATACGGAATTTTTTCCGCGCCGACATTTTTTACTAATGTTTCAAGTTTATTTAAATCGACATTGCCTTTAAAAGGGGAGAGGTTTGTAGGTTCATGTGCCTCATCAATAATTACATCAACAAAAGTTCCACCTGCAAGTTCCTGATGCAAACGTGTTGTAGTAAAATACATATTGCCTGGAACATACATTCCGGGTTTGATTAAAATCTGTGATAGAATATGTTCTGCACCTCTTCCTTGATGTGTAGGCACTAAGTATTTATAACCATAAAATTTACGCACAGTTTCTTCAAGATGAAAATAGTTCTTGCTTCCCGCATAGGATTCATCTCCAAGCATCATGCCAGCCCACTGATAGTCACTCATCGCAGCCGTTCCACTATCTGTAAGAAGATCAATATATACGTCTTCTGACTTAAGAAGAAATGTGTTGTAACCTGCATCTTTAAGAGCTTTTCTTCTTTCATCTGCTGTTGTCATTTTAAGAGGTTCTACAACTTTTATTTTGTAGGGCTCGGCCCAAGATCGCTTTTTTTGTTTTTCCATATTATTTTTCTCCATAAACATTTATTCTGGATAAAAATGTATTTCTAATTAGCTTCATATACAAATTTTTCATATTCTTGCTTATAGTAATTTGTTTCCATATAATTTAGTAAACTATTAAGTATTTATTATGATTCCATTGCGAGATAAAAATCCTACTAGAAAATTTCCAATTGTAACGGTTTTACTTATAATAATTAATGTTCTAATGTTTTTTTATCAACTTTCTCTTGGAAACAGATTTGATGATTTATTTTTTAATTATGGAATGATCCCTAACAAAATAGTTCACTTAGATTTTGCTAATCCTCTGATAATATTGACATTACTAACTTCCATTTTCTTACATGGCGGTTGGTTACATCTTGCGGGCAATATGCTGTACTTATGGGTTTTTGGGGATAATGTAGAAGATAAAATGGGGAGGATGCGTTTTCTGCTTTTTTACATTTTATGCGGTGTATCAGCATCGATTTTACATATAATAATTGAGCCGACTTCGATGATTCCTACAATTGGCGCAAGTGGTTCAATTTCGGGTGTCCTTGGAGCTTATTTACTAATGTTTCCAAAAGCACGTGTTGTTACATTAATTCCTATATTTGTATTTATTCAAATCACAGAACTCCCTGCATTTATTATACTTGGACTATGGTTTATACTGCAATTTATAAATGGTATGATTTCATTAGGATATGAGACTGCTGGTATGGGTGGAGTTGCTTGGTGGGCACATATTGGTGGCTTTGTAGCTGGAATGATACTATTAATTCCTTTTAGAAGGTATAAATAGAAAATTAAAATGAAAATTCGTGTTTATCTATCTGGTGGTATGGAATATGCAAAAAATGAGGGCATTGATTGGCGTAACCAAATGGAAAATTGGTTAAAAATTGAATTAGGCCATTCAGTCTTTAATCCTAATAAAGAAAGTGATAAACTTTTAAATAAATTATTGCTAAACAATAATTTTCGTTCTCTTAAATCAACCAATATCGAAGACTATTTTAAAATTACAAGGAAATTTGTTGATATCGATACAAAAGAAATAGCATTTCGTTCTAATTACGTTATTTGCTACTGGGATAAAAGCGCGCAAAAGGGTGCTGGCACAAAAGGTGAGTTAACAATTGCGCGGTTTTTTAAAAAACCTGTTTATTTGGTTACGAAAATGAATTTGGAAAATATTCCAGGTTGGATTTTAGGTTGCGTTACGCATTCATTCAAATCGTTTTCACAGCTTAAAAAATTTCTTACAAATAAATACAACAAAAAAATTGATCATATATGAAACTAAAAAAAGCATACCACAATCAAAAATTTTTAGATAGCCCAGCCGCTAGACCTATCCGCCTTTTAGCCGAATTTCTCGAACCACAACAGCAACTTAGGCGCGAAGGTATAAAGGATACAATTGTATTTTTTGGATCAGCAAGAATTAGACCTGAAAAAGAGTGTAAAAACAAATTAAGAGAATTAATTTTAAGACAAAAAAAATCATTGTATTCAACTAAATATTCTAAACATAAATTAGAAGAATTAAAAAGAGATTTGACAATGTCGCGTTATTATAAAGACGCGGTAGAGTTATCAAAAATGTTAACTAAATGGTCTCAATCTCTAAGAGAGCCAAACCGATTTGTTATATGTTCAGGCGGGGGACCTGGAATTATGGAGGCCGCAAATAGAGGAGCAAGTTTAGCAAGAGGTAAATCCATTGGTTTAAATATAAGTCTCCCATTTGAACAAATGCCTAATCGATATATCACATCAGAACTAAATTTTGAATTTCATTACTTTTTCATGAGAAAACTGTGGTTTGTTTATCTATCAAAGGCATTTGTAATGTTCCCAGGTGGTTTCGGCACCTTAGATGAAATGATGGAGGTGTTGACATTAGTTCAAACACAAAAACTCAAAAAGAAAATCACGATTGTACTATATGGAAAAGAATTTTGGAATGAAATTATAAACTTTAATGCTCTAATTAAATGGCGATTAATAAGCCCAAATGATATAGAGCTATACAGACTTTTAGACTCGCCGAAAGAAGCATTCGATTATATTGTAAATGAATTAAGCACTAACTATCCAATTGAAACACAAAAAATTTAAGCATTTGGAAATTTAACAGGGGATTGATATATTTAAGTAGTTTAGACTTCAATTTATCGTCGGGGGTGAAATGGCTTCGACGGAGATGAGGAAGTTTAAAACTGCATGCCGTGGTTGCCGTGTCCACGTTAAAAAGCGGTAAAAATATAAGTGCCAATTACGATTACGCACTGGCTGCCTAAAATAGGCAACCCATCTACTTTACCAATGCCCATTAAGGCAAAGATAGATGTCGCTTATAATGGGATAGCTCGACTTTTGTTCAAGGAGAAAGAGCAAAACCGTTGAAAAACGGATAACTTGAACTGGTGTATGGTAAATCCAGCTTGCCGGAGTTCCCTTACACGAGATATAATGGCAAGATATGTATGTAGAAGTTTTAAACAGCTTCTTTTCGGACCGGGGTTCGACTCCCCGCACCTCCACAAAAAAAATAATGTAACAGTACTACATAGGATTCGATTTAAATATTAAATCAATGTCTCAAAATCAGCCCCTCGCAATAATATTCAATCCAAATGCTGGACGTGGCAAAGCTCTTAAAGTTAAAAATAAGCTCATCAAGTATTTAAGCGACAAACAAATTTCTTTTCATATCGAATATACTAATGGGCAAATGCACGCCTTAGATATTACACAAAGACTTAAAAATAATTATCCATTTATTATTTCTGCAGGCGGAGATGGCACGGCAAATGAAGTAGCTAACGGATTAATTGGAAGCACAACTTCATTGGCTTATATACCTATTGGTTCCGGAAATGATTTTAATAAAATTATCGGAATGCCAAAAAATATCGATGAGATGTTTGATGTTATTAGTAATTCAAAAAAAAGAATTATTGATGTCGGTCGCGTAAGTCTACAAAATAAATCTGGATTGAAAAAAAACAGATACTTCATTAATACTTTAGGAATCGGAATTGATGCTTCGATAGCAAAAGAAACAAAACGATTTAAACACATACGTGGATTAGCATTATATCTTATAGCTACAATAAGAACTTTAATATTTTACCGGACAACTTTTTTTAAAATTAAATTCGATGACCAAGTATTATATGAAGACTCGTTTTTGTTGTGTGTTGGTAATGGAAAATTTGAAGGCGGTGGTTTTAATATGGTGCCAGATGCTGTGCCTGATGATGGATATCTTAATTTATGTTTAATCAAGAAAATGCCAATTAGATTTGCATTAACAGTCATACCAAAAATTATAAAAGGATCACATGGTAGTCATGAAAAAGTGCTAATGCGTAAAATAAAGTCTGTTTATTTAGAATCAAGCACTCCGTTTATTGTGCATATAGATGGCGAAATATTGGAAGAAGAATGTATGAAAATAGAAATTAGTGTTAAAGAAAAAGCGATTTCAATTATTACGAATAAATAGAAATTGTAGGACATAATACCTATTATGCAGAATACAATCTCCCTTTTTCATTCTTCTTCTATTAGCATACTCTTTTCTATTGCTGTTTTGTATTCGTTTAAAACAATGCTTGCTTGTAAGTCAATTTTATCATCAATTTTTATTCTTCCGTTATTAGTAACCACCCCTATTTTCTTGTAGTCAATATTATATTTTTTTGTTTTTTCTATTAATTGCAAAATTTGATCAGGTTGACAAGTTACAATTATTCTTGATTGCGATTCGCTAAAATAAGCTAAATCAGGTCTTATAGACTCGTCTTCTAAATATTTTACTTCAAATCCTAAGTTGTCGTTTGTGTCTAAACATTCCACCAATGCAACTAGTAAGCCGCCATCTGATATATCATGCATTGATTGCACTAAATTATTGATTGCTAGTTCCTCACAAAGTTGGTGCAAATTATATTCATATTTTAGATCAATATTTGGAACATTTCCTAACGTCTTACCGCTAATCATTGATAAGTACTCTGAACCGCCAACTTCATTTTTATTTTTTCCTAATTCTAAAATAATATCATCTTCTTGTTTAAATTTTGCTGTTACTATGTAGTCAATGTCATTTATAATACCTAACATACCTATTACAGGCGTCGGCATAATTGCTCCAATTGAACTTTCATTATAAAAGCTTACATTTCCTCCGGTTACTGGAGTATTAAATGTAACGCATGCTTCTCTCATTCCTGCAATAGATTCGGAAAATTGCCAATATATTTCCGGATCATAAGGATTGCCAAAATTTAGGCAATTTGTTATCGCAATTGGTTTTGCCCCTACGCATGCAACATTTCTCGCTGCTTCAGCTACCGCTATTTTTGTACCCTCTCTCGGATTTAAGTAGACAAATTTAGCATTACAGTCTGTTTTAATAGCAAAGGCTTTCTTCGTTTGTTTTATTCTAATTACAGCTGCATCCGCATCAGATACTATTATGCTGTTTGTCCTCACCATAGAATCGTATTGTTCATATACCCAACGTTTGCTTGCTATTGCTGGTCGCTTTACTAACTTAATTAATGTTTCATTAAGATCGGTTTGTGTATTTATATCGTTTATATTAAATTTTTTGCATTCCACCAAATAACTTGGTTTTTTTGTTTCTCGAATATATATTGGCGCTCCAGTTCCACCCAATACAAGCGGTTCTGTTGGCACTTCAGCGACAATTTCATTGTTAAGTTTGATTGTTACTAATTGCTGATTCTTTACTCTCCCAATTATTGATGCTTCTATATCCCATTTTTTCAGTACGTCTAAAATTTTATTTTCGTATCCTTTCTCAACTATAAAAAGCATTCTTTCTTGCGACTCTGAAAGCATTATTTCATAAGGAGTCATATCTTTTTCTCTTAAAGGAATATTTTCAAGATTAATGTCCATTCCTGAATTACCGCGCGCGCTCATTTCCGTTGTTGCACAAGTTATTCCTGCGGCTCCCATATCTTGTACGCCTATTAAATGTCCGGTTGCAATTGCTTCTAATGTTGCCTCAAGCAAAATTTTTCCCATAAATGGATCACCAACTTGAACAGATGACTTTTTAGCTTCAGAGCTTTCAGAAATTTCTTCCGAAGCGAAAGTTGCTCCATGTATTCCATCTCTTCCGGTTTTTGAACCAACAACCATTACTACATTGCCCTCTCCTTTTGCTACGGCTTTTTCTATTTTTCCATGCTCAACTATGCCAACCGCCATCGCATTCAACAAAGGATTTTCTTTGTATGATTCATCAAAATAGACTTCACCGGCAACTGTTGGTACTCCGAAGCTATTTCCATAATCGGCAATTCCTTTTACAACTCGTCTAAATAAATGTCTCACTTTCGTATCATTAAGATTCCCAAATCGTAAAGAATTAAGTATCGCTATCGGACGAGCGCCCATTGAAAATATATCTCTTAAAATTCCTCCTACGCCTGTTGCAGCGCCTTGATATGGCTCCACGGCGGATGGATGGTTATGACTTTCTATTTTAAATGCAACTGCAATTCCATCGCCAATATCAATAAGTCCTGCATTTTCTTCACCTGCTTCGACTAATAAATGTGGACCTTTTCGCGGCAAGGTTTTTAATTGTGCTATTGAATTTTTATAACTGCAATGCTCGCTCCACATTACACTAAAGATACCTAACTCGGTGAATGTTGGCACGCGTCCTAATATTTTTAAAATTTGCTCGTATTCTTCTTCTAATAGTCCATGTTCTTTCGCAAGTTCGAGTGTTACCTTTTTTTCAATTCCTCTTATTGGTTGATTTTTTATTTTTTTCATTTCAGTCTTACCTTAAGCTATATGTTCATGCCAATTCTACTATTGTAACCCCAGTACCGCCTTCATTCCATTCACCTAATCGAAAAGATTTTGTGTGAGGATACTCCTTCACAAATTCAATAATTCTTTTTCTCAATGCGCCTGTACCTTTTCCGTGAATTATATCTACCCTATGCAAACCAGCCGCAAATGCATTATCAAGAAATGTTTGTACTTGTTCAATTGCTTCATCTCCAAATAATCCTCGTAAATCTATTTCGTTCTTAGCTTGAATAGTTGTTGTTACATCATTTGAATGAATCGAAGTACTCTGTAATTTCCGAATTTTAAAAAGATTTTTTGTAGCAATGCGCAATTTTGCATTCCCGCAAAGAACAATTGCATATTTTCCTTGTATTTCTTCAACTTCGCCTTGTTCATTACCATTGCGAACACGGACAAAGTCCCCTTTATTTATTATATCTTCACTTTCGCTTTCGACCTCTTCACCGCCATACAATTTATGAAGTTCTTCGCCAAGTTGTTTCAGGACTTGTTTAGAACTCTTTATAACGCTTTTATCTGCTTGACTTTCTCTTATTTCTTTAATCGATTGTTCAACTTTTGCTCGAGTTTGTTGAACTAGTTGTTTTGCCTCTTCTAAAGCTTTTTTCTTTATCGTTCCTAATTCACGCGTTAATTGTATTGTCTTTTGTTCATAAGATAAAACAATATCTTCTAACTTTTTCTTTTCACTTCGTGTTTCGTTAAGTTGTTTTTTATATTCTTGCGATTGTTTTTCTAATTCTATTAATAACGATTCAAGTTTTATTTTTTCATCGCCTACTAACTTACGCGCTTGTTCTATTAATTTATTTTGTATGCCTAATCTCTCTGCAAGTTCAAACGCATAACTACTACCCGGAATACCACAACGAAAATGATATGTAGGTATCAAAGATTCTTGATCAAATTCCATAGATGCATTGCTAATTCCTGATGTTTCATGCGCAAAAGCTTTAAGCATTCCATGATGTGTTGTGGCTATTGTTACTGCTTTTAAATTCGTCAATTCCTTTAAAACAACAGCGCCTAAAGCTCCTCCTTCAGAAGGGTCTGTGCCAGTACCAATCTCATCGATTAAAACTAAAGAGTTTTCATTTGCATTTTCTATTATTGTACGCAATGAAATTAAGTGCGAACTAAACGAACTGAGATCATTTTCGATCGATTGCTCATCTCCTATATCAACAAATATATTTTGAAAAGGATAAATTTCAGAATCTTGAGATGCTGGAATATGAATACCTGCTTGTGCTAAACAAGTAAGTAATCCTACGGTCTTCATAGCAACCGTTTTGCCTCCGGCATTCGGACCGGTTATAATTATTGTGTTGTAATCTTTCCCTATTTCTATAGAAATAGGAACGACAGCTCCTCTTTTTAGGTGTTGTAATAAAACTGGATGTCGTGCGTCAATCAATTTTATAATTGGCTTATCTGTAATGATTGGCGCATTTCCTAATATTTCAATCGAATATTTTGCTCGCGCAAATATTACGTCAATTTCGGTTAAAGTATTGAAACTAACTTCTAATGATTCTCGAATGGTGGCAACTTGATTGGTAAGATCACTTAGTATTTTGTGTATTTCTCTCTGCTCTCGCAATTGAAGCTCTCGCAATGCATTGTTTAGATCGAGAGATTCAGCTGGCTCGATAAATACGGTTGCACCGCTCGATGATGTTGAATGAATAAAACCGGGTACTTGATTTTTAAACTCAGTTTTTACTGGTATTACAAATCTTCCGTCGCGTGTAGTTATGATATCTTCCTGTAAAAATTCTTTTTGTGAAATATGGCGAAGAATAGATTCTAATTTTTTTCGCAAAGAATCGCTTGCTGCAACTATAGCATGCCTTATTTCACGTAATTCACGACTTGCCGAATCCTTAACGACCCCTCTATCATCAATAGCGCTAACTATGTGATGCTCGATTATCTTGTCCGAAAATAATGTATGATGAAGTTGAGCAATAGCTGGGAACTGATTTGCTTGTTTGTATAAAAAAGATTTAATAGCGCGCGATATACGTATTAACGACGCAATATCTAACAATTCTACCGCTGTCAGCACTTGGTTTTTTACTGTTGTTTTTTTTAGCGCAGGAATAATATTCTTGAAGCTTTCTAGCGGAATATTATTTTCAGATATCAATAACTCCTTAACCTCAGAAACTTTTTTAAGCTCAAGTTCTATATCGAATCGATCTGTCTTTGGAATTAATTTTAATGCTTGTTGTTTCCCTGATTCGGATGTACATAACCTTGCTATCCATTCTAAAACAATGTTATAATCTAATTTTCGAAGAGTTGAAATAAAATTTGATGGAAGATTTGAAGTCGGCGTTAACACTATAAATTATTTTTCCTCTTAAGCTTTGCTTGCTTATTGCAATTATTTTCTTTTGGGTTTTTCATCTATTTTGCTAGAAGTATCTTTTTTAGCATCGTCTGGCGAGCCATATTTTTTTATTTTATCAAATGTTTCCGTTCCGGTAGTTGACGCAACATCTAAAATTTGAGGAGCAATATTGACTATTGGTTTATAAAACTTTGAATAGCGAGCTGTCTCGCGACTTGGAATTCCAGCTAATGCAAGAATAAAAAGCAGTGCGCTTAAAAATATTACTCCCTCAACAAACCCAAAAATCATTCCACCAATTCTATCAGCAATTCCGCCTATTTTATAACTTCCTGTAATAACTTTGTATAAAATCCCCTGAGCAATTGCTATTAATATAAAAATCAGTAAAAAACCATACATGGCAGAATTTTCTTGGCTCACCCAGTCATTCTGATATAAAAAGTTGCCTACTTCGCGCATATACATTTGACCTATAAAAAGTGCGGCAACAAATACAATGCTTGCCACAATTTTACGAACAATTCCATCACGCAATCCTAACAAAAAAAACATTATCAAAGGAACGCCAAGCAATATATCTAATAGCATAATTTATTCTCCAAGTTGTTGTTTTACAATTTCCTGAATTAACTTGCCATCAATTTTGCCTTTTAATTCTTTTACGGCAAGCGGCATTACTTTTCCAAAATCCTTTTCTGTAACCGCACCAATCTCTGTAATTATTTTTTTAATAATTTTCTCTGCTTCTTCTCTGCTCATTTGTGTTGGCAAATATGAATTTATTATTGCAAGCTCTTTTTGTTCTTGAGCAACCAAATCTTTTCTTCCGGCTTTTTCATACATTTCTATTGCTTCTTTTCGCTTTTTAGCTGCAGCAAGCAACACCTTTATTTCTTCATCTTCAGTTATAATTGTTTCTGCACCTCTTTTTGATAACTCTATTAACGAGGCTCGAATTGAACGTATTGTATTCAATTTAATACTGTCACCTGATTTCATTGAAGTTTTCAGATCTTCATTAATCTTTTCCGATAATTTCATTATTTTTCCACAAATGTAAATAAATTAAGTTTGTTCATTGTTGTTGTATAAAAATACAAAAAAAATACTTTAGCTGCCAAAAACGTGAACAACATATTTACTTGTAATTAAAATCATAATTCTGAACTTTTTAAGTTGTATATTTGTTATGAATAATGACTTATTAACAATTTTGAAGATATAAGTTCAATGGCAAAGAAAATACTCTACATACTTCTAATTTTCATATTTCCAATCAGTATATGGGCTCAATTACAAAGAACTCCCGATATAACTATACCCGAATTACTTGAACATGTAAAATATTTATCATCTGATAAACTTGAGGGGCGAAAAACTGGAACTGCTGGCGCAGAACTTGCTTATAAATTTATTGCTGAAGAGTTTAAGTCGTATGGATTACTGCCAGCCGGGAACGATAATTCATATTTTCAAAAATTTGAATTTGTAAGTGAAATACGATTAGGACTTAAGAACGAATTTAAAATTTCAGATTTGCGCGATTCCTCAAAAAAAAATAGGGATAAGGTAGAATTAATTCCAACTTTGAACCAGGATTATTTACCACTTGGTTTTTCTTCTGACGGAGAATTTTCTGGAGAAATAGTTTTTGCTGGCTATGGAATTGTGTCGCCAGAAAATAATTATGACGATTATAAAGATGTCAACGTAAAAGATAAAGCTGTAATTATTGTTAGAGGTGCTCCAGGCAATGATTCTACAAAGCGAGTATTTGAAAAATATTCTTCACTTCGTTATAAGGCGAATAAAGCAGAAGAACTTGGAGCTAAAGCACTAATTGTCGTTACGTCAGAAAAGCAATATGATAAAGATGAATTAATGAAATTATCTTATGATCGCTCAACTGGCAGAGCGGGGATTTTAGTTATAAATATTACGCGTGCATTGTTCAACAAAATTTTTGCAAATAGTGAACATACAATAAAAAAAATAACAGATTATATTGACAGTTCTATTGTTCCATATACGATTAAGCAGGCAGGCATTAAAATTTTTTTAAAAGTAGAACTAAATGAGGTTAAATCTACAGGTGTCAATGTGCTTGGCATGATTCAAGGGAATGACGCTAAATATAAACACGAAACTTTAATTTTGGGCGCACATTATGATCACATAGGATATGGCGGCGAAAATTCTGGTTCGTTAAAGCCGGATACATTTGCAATTCATCCTGGCGCAGATGATAATGCGTCTGGAGTTTCAGGTCTATTAGAATTAGCGCAATTTTTTATTTTTCAAAGAGATAGCTTGAAAAGGAGTATGTTATTTATAGCTTTTGCAGGCGAAGAAATGGGCTTACTCGGTTCAGGATATTATGTTAAGAATCCGACTATCCCAATAGAATCATCAATTGCTATGTTAAATTTTGATATGATTGGGGGACTTCGCAATAAAAAATTGATAATTTATGGAATGGGAACATCGACAATTTTTGATTCCTTAGTTAAAAAGCACAATGAAGATGCAAAATTTGATTTAAAATTGAATAGTGACGGTTATGGACCAAGCGATCATTCATCCTTTTATAGCAAACAAATACCAGTAATGCACTTCTTCACAGATTTAAACGAATATTATCACAGACCATACGACACTTATGATAAACTCAATTATGCTGGTCTACATAGCGTTGTTCAATTTGTAAGTTCTATTGCATTGGATTTATCTACAATGCAAGAAAAACCAAAATATTTAGTAGTTGAGACTTCTCGACCTCAAGGATTCATGGGACGTAATATGCGTGTTTATGTAGGTACAATACCAGATTTTGGAGAACAGGTAGATGGAATGAAAATTTCCGGTGTTCGTGCAGGAAGTCCAGCCGCTAATGCTGGGTTAATTGCTGGTGATGTAATAATTAAATTTGGTAAAGTAGATGTTAAAAATATTTATGATTACACTTATGCAATTGGTGAATATAAAGCCGGCGATGTTGTGGATGTGATAATTCGGCGTAACAATGAATTACTTACGTTAAAAGTAACTTTAGAGAAAAGAAATTGATCTATACAAACATAGATAATCTTGGTGGTTGACATCTTTAGAGTTCATTAAAAGACTTATAGCGAAAAACTCAGCTACCTTTTCAAGGTTTCTCGGCTT
>JBBIII010000002.1:0-1759 GCA_037446575.1 Ignavibacteriales bacterium | reverse complement strand
TTGTCAATAAACAAATTTGGGAAGCGTACCTGAAATCGGCTGATAAAATCAGTGTAAATATATGGAATTTTTTAACCAATCTTTTGATTTTAACACAACGCCACATACTTCTAATGGTGATTTTCCATTCTTAGGTTTATTATTACCTCTGCAATCAGTATATGGTTTAAATCTTAAATAATTTTTATAAAGATTCAAATAATTTGCTGCCGTTGTAAAGCTCTGAAATGATTCTATTGTTTTTAATCTTCTCATCAACTGACGGTTAACATTCTCGGAAATGTTGTTGGTCTTGCTAATTACAGGCTCTTGTTGATGAGTTAATAATTTCTTAAGGTGACGAGCAAAGAATCCCCCCAGCGCCGGATATCTTTTGTTGTATGCCCTCAATTGCCCAAGCAACTCCATTGAGTCTTTTTTCTTTTTACAATACAACATCTTACGGCTTATAAGGTATATCTGTTGTGCTTCTTTGTATTCATCTTGTGCTCTCGTATATTCTTCCAGCATTGTTTTTACATCTTGTTCCATCTTTCGCAACCTTCTCTTCTTCTGCAATAATCCTATGATCTTTGCTATGTTGTCTAATGCGTGTTTTATGCATTTCTGATGTGGTATCTCTTTGCCAAGCTCTTTATCTATCGATTTTTCAAGCATTTCATCAAGATCCGTTGTTATTCCTTTAAATCTGTAATCTAATCGATCTCTGATAAATTTGAAAAACTCATCAAATCTCTGCTGCTCCTGAACTTCAAGTAATTCACTGTGTACGATATCTCCGGTCTTGTCTGTTGCTATTAGCATCAATATTTTTTCTCCACCAAGGCGAATATATTTGTCGTCTATATTAATGTAACCACTCCACTTAGGATTATATTCTCGCTTGATAGATATATCTCCCTTGCTTACTTGTGCAATCTCATTTACCATATTACATATTGTATTCTTACTTATACCTATTGCGTAATCCTCTTTCAACCGCTTGCGAATAACTCGATAACTCATTCGTTCCTCCGTATGCATTTTAGTTATTCTTAGCTTGAACGATTTACTATAGCGTTCTTTTATTCCCTTCTTTAAAATGAAGTTGCTATTACAAGTCTTACATTTATACTTCTGTTTCTTACGGACACTCTTGCGTTGTAAGCTATTATCAATATTAATTCTCTTCCCATTTTTTACCGTCTTTAATGAATTACATTTGGGACATCGCATTCGTCTACGTACCTTTATCATCGATTTATCCTTTTAACGCTTGCGCAACTTTGTTAATTCGGATAAATCTCTATCTTTATTACATTTATAGCTATTCTATCAGCCGTATAGAGGTACGCTTAGAGAATTTACTTTTAAATTAAACAAAAGGAAGAGATAGACAAAGAGCCGCCAATTAGATTGGCAGAGTTTATTGAATTGCACCGTTAGAGATTCTTTAGCAAATCTCAGGTAACCGACAAATTGTCTAATAATTTATGTTTTATCTTTTTGAGTTACCTAAATTATGAGTCAACAACTCTTTTGTATAACACGTAAAGTTTCATTTTTTTTGAGTTAATGTGTATAGAATATGAGATTAGTATTAAATTGCAAAACGAGAATATTTTAATTATTTTAAGTGTGTAAAGATTAGAAAGTATATGATTGCACCCGTAGCTCAATTGGATAGAGCGGCAGCCTACGGAGCTGTAGGTTAGGGGTTCGACTCCCTTCGGGTGCACAAAAAAGGACATCAAAATGATGTCCTTTTTTGTTAATATTA
>JBBIII010000001.1:0-3459 GCA_037446575.1 Ignavibacteriales bacterium | reverse complement strand
GACTCATTGCCAAATCCTTCCAGCGCGCCGCCAATTCCAATACTTGTTTCACCCACCAACAGCAGTACCGGGATTTCGAATTATCCAACTTTGCGTTGGAGACGACCCGATACCACATCTCTAACTTATCGTCTGCAAATTTCTACAAACAGTTGTTATACAAATCTTCTCTACGATGAATCATCAATATCTGATACATCAAAACAAATCGGTTTATCTTACAGCGCCAAGTATTATTGGCGGGTAACTGCAACGAACGATGTTGCAACAAGCAGTTGGTCGAACACTTGGAATTTTACCACACGCTCGGCGCCACAGACAGACCCTTGCGACCCTGTTGTATCATCATTTACTTCTTTAGATAAATTTACCATACAAGATGCAAATGGTACTAGTCAGGAAATGTTCGTCCGAAATGGAGGACGTGTAATTAATTTGGGCATAAGCGATTTCGATTTCCCTCCGCCTCCACTAAAAGGACTTATTAATGTTCGATTTCAATCAGATAAGTTTATTGAAACAATTTTGCCGAATGGAAAAATTAAAAAGATGCCGGTAGTTTTAAAAAATGTAAGATATCCAATCACAATTAAATGGGACGTTAAACAACAGAATAATACACAGTACTGGCTAACAATGCCGGGCAGTCAGAAAAAAATATCTATGTCGGAAAAAGGTAACACATCGATGTCTAACACATCGAGTGAAGTTCTATTTATTGAAGCACAAGCAGCACTTCCTAGACCTTGTGAGTTTTATAAGACTTATATAGAAGAAAATATTCCAACAGATTTTGCATTATATCAAAACTATCCTAACCCATACAATCCAACAACAGTAATCAAATACGATTTGCCACAAAACAGTTATGTAACCTTGAAAATATATGACGTTTTAGGCAAAGAAGTGGCAAAATTAGCAGATGAGTACCAGGAAGCCGGTTATAAATCTGTAGAATTTGATGCTTTAAATCTGTCCAGCGGTATTTACTATTACCGGCTTACTGTCAGTTCGTCCGGGCAATCTCAAATTAATACTTTTATCGAAACCAAAAAAATGGTGTTAACAAAATGAGAATACTTAAGGCAATGTTAATTCTTCTGTTATTGTTATCAACAAGAATTTATTCACAGGTTAAGCTCGAGTGGGTAGCGCGGTATAACGGACCGAGCAAATTATCGGAATATGTAAGTGCAATGGCACTGGATTCAAGTGGAAATGTGTATGTAACAGGGAAAGATAGCGAAGAACCGCCGGGATTTGTAACCTTGAAAATAAACTCAAACGGGCGAATTTTATGGGCAAGGAGATATCTGGGTACAAAGCCAATAACGGCCGGACCAAAACAGATTGCTGTTGACTTACACGGCAATGTGTATGTAGGCGCAAGCGATGTTGATTACATTGTAATAAAATATGACACAAGCGGCGTAGAGCAGTGGGTGAGGAGATTCAGAGGGAGCGGCGGGGGTATAAATTCGTTAAATGATTTAGCGACTGAGGATATTTCAATGAGTATTATTCATACTGGATATGCAACATTCAATAGCGGATTTAGTGGATGTTTTACTATTAGATCAAATTACTCTAACGGAGACAGTGTTTGGAGTAGAAGATATACACCCAATCCCACTATATGTGGGAGAATTGTAAAAGACATTTTTAAGAATATCAGTGTGAGCGGGATTTCAAACATCGCTGTGTTAGCACCTGATGATTTTCTGACATTAAACTACGACATAAATGGGAATCTGCGCTGGGCACGGACGTGGGATGGACCAGGGAAAAGGCGGGACGAAGCGCGCGATATTGCTGTTGATAAAAACGGGAATGTGTATGTAACAGGATATGCGACAATGGACAGCACATTTGACGAAGATATTGTTACAATCAAATATGACAACGAGGGTAATCAAGAGTGGGTTAGATTCTATGATGGAGATCCGAGTTTGCCTTCAAATGCCCAAGGGTATTTTGTAAAAACGGATCTATTGGGAAATGTCATTGTTGCAGGGGGTGAAAAAGGTAAAGGTACTTCTGTTGATTTCTGTACTATAAAATATGATTCACTCGGGAATCAATTATGGCATCGAACCTATAACGGTCCTGCTAATCAAAGCGATTATATAGAAGGAGTAGCAGTTGATAAATACGGGTCAACATATATAACTGGTACTGCAAATGAAACAACTAACTTATATAAAATTACCACAATTAAATACGATAAAGACGGCAATCAGCAATGGCTTCAAAAATATCCTGATTACGATACAATTTCAGGCGCTAAAGCAATAATTGTTGATAATAATTTGAATGTTTACATTGCAGGTGAAATTGGTGTTGCTGGTTATAATAACGATATCATAGTTTTAAAATATTCACAGCCGACAAGTGTAGTGCCGATATTGAGCGAAGTTCCTGATGGATTTAAGCTGTATCAGAATTATCCCAACCCGTTTAATCCGAGCACAGTTATAAAATACCAACTTCCGCAAGCCAACAAGGTCGAGCTAAAGATTTACAATGTATTCGGACAGGAAGTGAAGAAGCTTGTCGATGGAGTGCAAGATGCTGGATATTATGAGATAGTTTGGAATAGCAACAACAACACGGGCAAGCAGGTAGCAAGCGGTGTTTATTTTTACCGGCTAACTGCGGGCTCGTTTAGTGAAACCAAGAAACTTATTTTGATGAGGTAAGGATTCAATACTCGACTACTTCCACATTCCCAAGCTCCAATCATTAAAGTTGGAGCTTGGGAAATTGTAAATACTTAATATATCCACCTTTTTCGCATGATTTCGGGTCTTCCCGCACTTGGTCTGCAGTTTCCCGCGTTTTTTTCTACGTGTGATTCTAAGCACTAAAAAATATCGAATTATAAATACAAATTCGAGGTTTTTTTGGTAAGGAAAACAGATTTTCGTGGCATCATTGTTGGGGTAAATAAAAACGTAATTAATTGAAATACTCTATAACTAATTTTTAGGAGGTTGTATGTTAAAAAGAATCACAATTTTTGCGTTATTTCTTTTATTTGTTGGTTTAGCAATGGCTCAGCTTCCGCCGGCACCAACAAATTTGACAGTGGAAAAATTAAACAATCCACAAGGTTTTAGCTTTGCTAAACTACAATGGGAATATTCACTAATGAATTTTCGCTTTAATGTTTACAAAGCAGTCGATAATCAGCCATTTATTAAAATTGGCAATACCGACTCTAAAGACTTTGTAGATATGATGGTTCCCCCAGGACACACTTACCGGTACTATGTTACTGCATTACAAAATATTATGACTCAAAGTTTGCCGAGCAACGAAGTGATTTTTGTGCCGGATTCAACTAAGCCGCCACCGCCACCAATGATGGTCCGCGGGTTCATATCTGGTAATATTATTAACGATTCAACAGGCGAACCGATAGGCGGTGTAAGACTAAGGTTTTACAAATTAAACGGA